>CAJXGZ010000016.1 GCA_913053795.1 uncultured Rhodospirillales bacterium
CTGGTGACGTTCGTCCTGCTGATGACTTTCAAGCCGGAATACCGGGACTTGTCCCGCGCCGTCGTCAAGTTGCGCATGCAGGTGGTGGAGGCGGGGCCGATGAAGGCCTCGGACTGGTTGACGATCCTGCTGTTTTTCATGATCCTTCTGGGATGGATTCTGGCTTCGGGGACTTTCGGCATGGGGACCATAGCGGTCCTTGGCGCCGCCGCCTTCCTGGTTATCGGCCTGGTCGACTGGGACGACATGAATTCAGGCGTCAACTGGGGCGTGGTGCTGCTCTACGCCGCGGCCATCTCCATGGGGCTGCAAATGAAGGAGACCGGCGCCGCCAGGTGGGTGGCGGAAAACTTCCTGCTGCTGCTGGAGCCCCTTGGCGTCGAGCACGGCGTCGGGCTGTGGGCGGCGGTGTCGGCGCTGACGACGATGGTCACCAACACCATGTCCAACGGCGCCGCCGTGGCGGTGCTCGGCCCCATCGTCCTCAAGCTCGCCGTGGTCGCCGAGGAAAGCCCCATCATCCTCGGTTTCATTACCTCTATTTCCTCCGCTTTCGCCTATCTTACGGTTATCGGGACCCCGGCCAGCACCATCGTTTTCGCCTCGGGTTACCTAAAAACCAAGGACTTTCTCGCCGTGGGCTGGAAAATGGTCATCATATCGATCATAGTGATGTTGGCGGCCGCCGCCTTTTACTGGCCGCTGTTGGGGGGTTAACGTGAGCGCGGGCGGGACGCTGGGCAATAAAAGGGAGCGACGATGGATGATCCGCTAAAGAAAAAACGGTTTCGCATTCTCGTCTGCCTCGACGGTTCCGATGAATCCTACCAGTGCCTGCGCTACGCCGCCAAGCTCGGACGCGGCATCGACGCCGATATCGTGCTCGTCTATGTCCGCGCCGCCGACAAGGGAATGAGCACGGGCGGCCTCGAGCTCAGGGTGGCCCGGCAGAACATGATGGAATGGGGCCTTGAGCTTCCCGGCATCAACTTTCTTCAGAAAGGCAGGGATTTGCTGATGGAACTCGGCGACATGGCCGATGACTGGGAGGAAAAAAGCACCCATACCGATGTCAAGGGCGACCCGATGGGCGACAACAAAATCGAATACACCAACAAGGACGGTAAAAAAATCGTCCTCAAGCTCAAGGTTTCCTCCGACATCGCCAGCGGCATTCTTGAACAGTGGGAACTGGGTCAATACGACTTGATCATCCTTGGCGCCATGGCCCGGTGGCGAGGGGTCGTAAAATCATTCTGGGATCCAGCGGTCGCCGAGAAAGTGGCCGTGCACGCTCCCTGCTCGGTGCTGGTGGCCCGTGAGCTGGATATCGGACACGGTCATCTGGTTTGCGTTGACGGATCGGAAAGGTCGTTCAAGATGGCGCGCTGGGACGCCATTCTCGCCAGCCGTTGTGAATGTCCGGTCTCCTTGCTTTCCGTCGCCCTGGACGCCGAGGGCGAGGCGGACGCCCTCGAATACGTCGAACATGCGAAGGTGGCCTTGGAATCAATGGGCATTACGGTCGAGGAGTCGATGGTAAAGGTGGGCGACCCGATCAAGGAGATCGTCGAAGTCGGCGCCAACTACTCGCTGATTGTCCTTTCGGACACCGGCAAAACGGGACTCAAGCGGTTCTTCATGGGCAGCGTCGCCTTTAAGGTCATGGAGGAAGCCTTTAATTCCGTAATGATCGTCCGTTGAGCCTTAATTTAAGGGACCCTTGGTCATTTTAAAAAATCTTAAAATCTGACCATGATCAATTCATGGGGCTTTATCGTTTTCGTTCATGAAGAAGCCGCCAAGGGATCCGGACCGTAGATGTTCTCTCCCTCGCCCCCCTGCCGGCGGTTCTCCGGAAACGTCTTCTTCCTCAGACATGCTTGCCGCCTCTAATTATTGGGGTGGCCGCCGGTTTTCGCCGCGCCCAACTTGTTGAGCCCTTCCTCGGTCGGGCAGCCGAACACGAACGCCCAACTGCCGCCGCTTTCCAGGAGGTACTGAACGATTGTCGCGCCCAGCTTGATCACCTTGGAGCCGGGCTCGGGCGCAGCCTTTTTCAACTCGATGGTCATGTAGTGGGTGGGCCGAATGGGGTATTCCGTCAAGCTTGACTCAGGGATCGGCGCATCCGGAGCCAGGGATTTGACGGCGGTCTTATAGCCGGGCGTGATTTCCCTGGATAATTTCGTCGACAGGTAGGCATTGTAGTCCTCTTTGTTGTCTGCGTTCCCGCAGTTCAATTGCTCCGGCCCCGCCGAGAACATCCTTAATTTGCCGAAGTCCCTTGCATTGACGGCCTTTACGTAGGTCTCGATCATGGCGTCGAGAACCTCGCCGGGATATCCCCCCGCCACGGCGGCCGCTTGTTGGCTGTCCTTCTCCGCGGGCTTTTGCTCCCCGGATTTTTGCCCGGACTTCTCCCCGGGAGTCTCTGGGGGCGTCTCCCCGGGAGTCTCTGGGTGCGTCTCCCCGGGAGTCTCTGGGGGTTTCGGCGCCGGCGCCGGCTCCTTGGGCGCTTCCTTCATCACCCATTCCCCGGCAAGACGCTTTGACTCGGCGATTTCTTCAGGAGTCATGCGCTTGGTCAGGAGCTCCTGTCTTTTCAACCACGATTTCCGCAAAGAGCCGGACCCCTCATTGGAGACGGCGATCTCCAACCACTTGTTCGCCTGGACGTTATTTTGTTCGACGCCTTGGCCGTCCCTGTACATGGCGGAAAGCGCCTCTTGGGACATGGGTTCTCCCCGTTCGGCGGCGGCCTTACGCCAATAAGCGCTTTGGGCGAAATCCTTGGCGACGCCCTCACCGGCGTAGAACATCTCGCCAAGAGCGCTTTGCGCGCCCAGATGGCCTTGCTCCGCCGCCAAATTGAAGAGCTGCGCGGCTTTAGTGGGGTCTTTCCCGCCCCCCTTGCCCCCATTGCTCCGGCCCATGCGGTAAATCAGGCCAAGATTATATTGCGCCGCCGCATTCCCCTTATCCGCCGACAGCTTGTAATGCTCGATCGCCTTTTCAATGTTTTTCACGACCCCCTTGCCGGCGTCATAGGCATAGGCTGTTTGGAACAAAGCCTGGGCGTCTTTGCTTTTATTCGTTTCCTGGTCCTTTACGGGGCTGGCTCCTTGGCCGTCTTCCGGGCTGGCGCTTTCACTCGCCTGGTTTTCCTGGACCGCGCTCGCCCTCTCCTTCTCCGCCTTCTCCTCGGCCAGCGCCTTGTTGCGCGCCTTGATCGCCGTCGCCTGGGCCTTGGCCCGCTCCTGGGCCCGCGCCTGGGCCGCCTTCTTTATGGCCCGTTCGCCCTCGGCGACCTTCCGGGCCATTTCCTCCACCGCCGCCTTTCTTTCCTGTTTTATTTGCTCCAGCTCCTTTTGCTCAAGCTCCTGGGTCCGCTCGCCGCCGGCTTTTTCCTTAGCCGGCTCTTTCTTGTCCCATGGCTCCTCCCATAGCTCCTTCTGTGGCGTCTCTTGGGGCTCCGGCTCCGGCGCCGCCGTTTGGGCCTTCCCGATTTCGCTTTCGCTCACTCTTGGGCCTCCATTCATTTCCAGGAGGCTTTTCGCCTTTTCGCTTCCGTTTTCGGCGGCCTTGTTCAGCCATTCCAAAGACGCCGCCCTGTCGGGGCGAATATCCGCGTACAAGAGGCCCAAGGCCAACTGGGACTCCACGTAATCCTGTTCGGCGGCAAGGGTGTGCCACTTGACGGCTTCATTAATCTTGGCCTCCTGGCCGTTGAACTCGGCGTACATGGAGCCGACCATGTGTTGAGCCTTGGCCTCTCCGGAATCGGCGGCGCACTGGTACCAGGACCAAGCAATGTAACGGCTTTTCACGCCCTTCTTTTTATTGTACATGGCGCCGAGAATGAGTTGAGCGTTGACGTCTCCGCGCTCGGCTTTATGCGTCAGTTTCACCACCAGGGGATCATTGTGAAGCCGGGTTAGGGAAGAACGGTCTTTGTCGTAACAGACAATATCAGGATTGGACGGCTTATTAATTTCGTCATGGAGATAAAGTTTATCTCTTTTGCCCATGAGGTAGTTATTCCACCGGGAGCCGTCGATGATTTTGCCAAGATTCCTGGTTACCGGGCCGTACCTCAAATCTTCCGGAAGTTCTTCATTGATCGCTTTGAGGCCAGTGTATTCGGCGACCATTTCGGTCTCGACGCACCCGGTCAAGACCAGCCCCACAAGGAACGCTTTCGCGGCGTTCGCAAAAATTGACGGCTTGCTATAATTCATTCGTCCGAATTTTTCTTAGGCGCACGCGTACCGAGCCAATGATGAAAGGCCAGCGGAGAAAATACAACCTTGCGAGACAGTGGCGCCATGTAAATTTCACACTCAATAAAACGTTTTGCATCCTCAATATTCAGAGAATGCCCTTAGCCTGGACCAAAACTAGCAAGAAAAACCTTCCAAAATATTAGCGCGTAAAACTATTTTTTTGCGCCGTCCCTCTCGTTCTCGTCAAAAGAATTGCACTTTATCGCCTTTGAGCCCCCCGATTCGCTGTTTAATTATTTACCGTCAACCAAATGTATTTTAGCATATTTTCTTATAATTCAGGACATTTAATGGCATTATAGGGTAATGCTAATCTGTAAAAATCGAATCAAGAAACGAATCTTTCCCTTGGCCGTTCTGGCCATACTTGCGGGACAGCCCTTCGCCGCCATCGCCCAGGAAGGCGTTGCGCCAGCGCCAGAAGCCGGCAAGCCCAAGAAAACAACGCTGACCTTAAGCGATTTCAAGACTCTCGAAGAAATTCACAAAACCCTACAGACCGAAAAGTACGCGGACGCCGTGGATTCGCTGCGCGAACTCGCCGAAAAAGGCCACGGCGAAGCCCAAATTCTTCTTGGCGATCTTTACCTGACGGGCCGGGGCGTCAACGCCAACTACTCGATGGCGTGGCAATGGTACAAGCGCGCCGCCGTCCAAGAAAAAGCCGATGCGCAATACAAGGTCGGATATATGCACCAACAAGGCTTCGGGGTTATCCAAAGCACCGAAACCGCCAAAAAATGGTTTACCCACGCGGCCGAGCAAGGCCTTCAGGCGGCGCAAGTGGAGCTGGCCCTGATTCTCCGCTCCAAGTACGGCCCCTTTAACGCCGAAATGCTGGACTTGTTGAAAAAAGCCGCCGCCCAGGGAAACCCGAGAGCGGTGAAGCTGCTTGAGAAGTCCGCCGCCAAGGGCAGTAAAATCGCTTTGCGCGCCCTTGACGGATTGTCCTACGCCACCAGAAGGATGAACGGCGGCCTGGCCCCGTCATTCAGCAAGGAAGCCCAGGCGGGCATCATGGCTTTTCTGCAAGGTCAGTACAAAACCGCCTTGCGGACCTTTAAAAAGCTGGCCGATAAAAACGACGCCGGAGGATTGTTCGGCCTCGCCATCATGAACCAAGCCGGCGCCGGCGTGCCGCGGGACTTCGTCAAGGCCTTGGAATATTTCCGCAAGGCCGCCGAACTCGGCGACGCCACCGCCCAGGCTTATCTCGGAAACATGCACCTTGAGGGGTCGGGAACGCCGAAGGACTATTCACAGGCGCTGAAATGGCTCAGCGTCTCCGCCGATCAAGGAAACGCCGACGCCTTAAACACCATTGGCCTCATGTACCTGAAAGGCCGCGGCGTTAAAAAAGATTACAAGGAAGCCATTAAACGGTTTCAAGCCGCCGCCAGGAAGGGAAACGCCATCGCCCAAAGCAACCTCGCCAGGGCTTACAAATACGGCTGGGGCGTGCCCAAGGATTACACGCAGGCCTACAAATGGTTCAGCTTGGCCGTCAATCAGGGCTACGATCCGGCCAACGCCCAGCGCGAAGCCCTCAAGAAAAGAATGACCCCGAAACAAATCGCCCTGGCCGAATGGCGAATCCTCGCCAGACTAAGCTCGGGCGACTCAGCCAGCGGCATTGAAATCCCCAAGGAAAGCGACCTCAGCAAAAAAGAAAAAAGGAAAGCCAGGGGTTATCTAAACCGGGGTTTCAAATATCACTTTGGCCGAGGCGTTCCCCAGGACGACGCCGAAGCGGCGAAGTGGTACCGCAAAGCGGCGGAAATGGGCAACGCCGTTGGCCAGGGCCAACTGGCCTACTTGTACAGAGTCGGAAAAGGTCTGCCCAAGAGCTACAAGAACGCGGCGAAATGGTACCGCCGAAGCGCCATGCAGGGTTTCGCCAACTCCCAAAAAGAGTTGGGCATCTTGTACCAATTCGGCCAAGGCGTCCCGCAAGACGACGCCGAGGCGGTAAGGTGGTACCTGAAGGCCGCCCGGCAAGGGGACGCCAAGGCCCAGGGCAACCTGGGATACATGTACGAAATGGGACTGGGCATTCCCCAAAACGACAAGGAAGCGGTGAAATGGTACCGCAAGGGCGCCGCGCAAGGTTCGGCCCGCGCTCAAAAAGGTCTCGGCATTATGCACCATTTCGGCAAGGGCCTTGAGCGAGACTACGACGAAGCGGTGAAATGGTACCTGAAGGCGGCCGAGCAGGGATACGCCAAGGCTCAGGCCAATCTGGCCACCATGTATCTACTCGGCCTCGGGGTCGGGCAGGACGACGAAGAAGCAGCCATTTGGTTCCGTATGGCCGCTTTGCAAGGGATCGCCAAGGCCCAGAGGAATCTCGGCGACTTGTACAACGCCGGCAAGGGCTTGCCTAAGGACTTCGCCAAGGCGGTGAGGTGGTATCGTCTGGCCATCGAACAGGGCGATGAGGAGGCGAAAAAATCCCTTAAAATCATGGCGAAGCTTCAGCCCACGGACGAAAATGAACTGGAGGCCAACGTCGAGATCATGATGCGCTACCGCGCCGCGGCGGAAAAAGGAGACGCCGACGCCCAGAACAACCTCGGCGTCATGTACGAATTCGGACGCGGCGTCGAGAAAAACGCCGAACTAGCGGTTAATTGGTATCGCAGGGCCGCAAATCAGGAGCACAGGGAGGCGAAAAGAAACCTTGAATCCCTTCGCCAGAAGAAAGCTCAATAGTTTGCTGAATAGATGATGAAGCGCATCGGCAAATACAACGTCCTCAAGGTCAAGGCCGTCACGCCCTTTTCCAAGATCTATAAATGCCATGATCCGGACCTCGGCGAGGATGTGGCGGTTAAGGTCTTCGACATATCGCCAGAGGAATGCGATCCGGAGAAAAGGTACGGCGCCGAGGAATGGCGCGGCCGGTTCCTGAGGGGGGCCAAGGTTCAGGCGGCTTTCGACCACCCCCATATCATCGCCGTAAACGAAATTTCGTCCCTTGAAGACGGAACCCCTTACTTCGTCATGCCCTACATGAGCGCCAACCTGGTTCATGAAATAGGAGAAGACACAATTGATCCCGAGGCCATAAAAAAACTTCCCAAACGCCTCCACCCCAGGTCCGTTGAGCCCGGCCGCGCCGTTTCCATCCTCTGTCAACTCCTTGAGGCCCTCGATGCGCTCCACCAGCGCCGCGTTGTCCACCGGGACGTCAAGCCCGGCAACATTCTACTGGAGCGCCCGGGAGGCGAACACATGAAGCTGTGCGATTTCGGCATGGTCAAAACGCCCAAATGGAAGCACTCGCGGTCCGGGGTGTGGATCGGAACCTACGACTACCTCAGCCCCGAACAACTGAAAAGCGCCAAAACCGTGGACAGCCGGGCCGACGTTTTTTCCGTCGGGGTGCTGGCCTACCGCATGCTGACAGGCAAAATTCCCATGGGCGCCTTCCAGACGCCCCATGAAATTAAGCCGGAAATCCCCCTCCCCCTCAGCCAACTGGTGATGGCGGCCATGGCGCCCGAGAAAGGCAGGCGCCCCCGGAACGCCGGGAAGTTGCTGGCGCGCTTAACGCGCATCAAGGAAACGGTTCCCCTGACCAAACAGGACGCCTCCCGGCGGCGCAAGGAGCAGACCGTCAAGGCGTTGGGGCTTTACAGAAAAATATTTCCTGAAATGCGCAGCCTGGGCGTCATCAAGTGGAACGGTCTTGGGGTGCTCCGCTTGGTCTATAATTGCATCATGGCGTTCGGCGCGGCGCAGACGCCTGCGAATATCCCTCAGGGACCGAATTCGGATATGGCCCAGGCCTACTACATTCTCGGAAACGTCTTGATGAAACGCGGCGATCAAGCCACCGCCGCCATCTGCTACAAACGGGCCGCCGGCCTTGCGCCCAATCACGCGGAAGCCCGCCGCGCCATGCTGGAGCTAGGAGCGTAGCGACGTCAAATAGTTGGACAAGCCGCCCATGCACTCGTTGAAGGCGTCCAGGCTTTGGGCCGCCTTGGCTTGTGAAAGAGCGCCCTGCAGGGCGGCGACGATGAAAGCCGCCGCCTCCTCCACCTCAACGTCGCCATTGACGAAGCCCTGCACCTGCCCGCGCCCCAGCGCCTTGGCCAAAGCCTTGCGCCACAAGCGGTAAATGGCTTCCAGGCGCTGACGAAAACCGTTGTCGATATCCGACATCTCAAGAGCGAGATTGTTGAGCGGACAGCCAAGGGAGATCATCGTCTTCTCGTTGGAGCTCATATGATGCTGAATGACGCGGGCCAGGGTCTCGATGGGATCGCTGTCTTCCTCCATGGGTTTAATCCACCACGCCTCGATATGCGCCTTGAGGCGTTCATCCACCACCGCATAGCCCAGCTCCAGTTTGCTGGAGAAGTGATGATACAATGCGCCCTTGGTGACTCCGGTCTCCTTCAGGATGTCGTTAAGACCGGCGGCCTGGAAGCCATGGCGGAGAATCTTCGCGTACGCCGCTTCGAGAACGATCTGGCGAGTCTGTTTCGGATTGCGTGAACGTGGCATACCGTACAGTATGTAAAAGTCTAGGCGCTTTCGCAAGCACTGAAGTAAGGATATGGTAAGATAAATTTACGCCCGGGAGCCAATTGAAGCCCAAAGGAGCCTAAGGGAACCATGAGCGACAAGACCATCGCCTTCGTCAGCGGCGATTTGGATCAGGCCATGAAGGCCTGCAAAAACCTCAAGGCGCGTTACGATCACGTCGCGCCGGAAGAAGCCGACATTATCGTCGCGCTGGGCGGCGATGGATTCATGCTGCAAACCCTGCACTTTTATATGGATATCAAGACTCCCATCTACGGCATGAACCGGGGCTCCGTGGGATTCCTAATGAACGCCTATAATGAGATCGGCTTGCCCGAGCGCCTCGCCGCCGCCGAACCCATCGTTCTCAACCCCCTGAAAATGATCGCCCAGGACCAGCAAGGCAATCAGAGCCAAGCCCTGGCCATTAACGAGGTGTCGCTGCTGCGCGAAACCAGGAAGGCGGCGAAAATTAAAATCAGCATCGACGGCGTTGTCAGGATGGACGAATTGATCTGCGACGGCGTTCTGGTGTCGACCCCGGCCGGCTCCACCGCCTACAACAACGCCGTCTACGGCCCCATCATCCCCATCGGCGCCGACGTGCTGGCGCTAACGCCCATCGCCGCCTTCAGGCCCAGGCATTGGCGCGGCGCCTTGCTGCCGTCCAGCGCCACCGTCGAATTCGAGGCGCTCGATCCCAGCGTCCGTTCAATCAGCGCCGTCGCCGACTCTACGGAAATTCGCGACGTCTCCAAGGTTACCGTCCTCAAGGACGACGCCCATGAGCTGACCCTGCTGTTCGATCCCGAACATAACCTGGAGGAGCGAATTCTCGCCGAGCAGTTCGTGCCCTAATTATGGGCGCCGCAAAACAAAGGGGTCAGGCCCCTTTGTTTTGCGGCCTAATTATGGTCGGCGCCCACCGCCTCGGCGATGCAGGAAAAGCCGTCGTCCTGAAGCAGCTTAACCAAGCCGCGCTTGATGTCGTTGACCAGGCCGGGACCGTGGTAAATCAAAGCCGTATAGAGCTGCACCAGGGAGGCGCCGGCGCGAATCTTAGCGTACGCCGCCTCGGCCCCGTCAACGCCGCCGGCGCCGATCAGCGGAATCTTGCCGCCGGTCAGACGATGCATGTCGGCGAGAACGCGCGTCGACGAATCGAACAAGGGGCGGCCGCTAAGACCGCCGGCTTCCTGGCTCCGCCGGTCCGAGAGCGTCGAAGGCCGCGCGATGGTGGTGTTGGTGGCGATCAAGCCGGCAACGCCGGTTTCCAAGACGGCCTCGGCAATGCCGCTTTTGTCCTCATCGGTCAAATCAGGCGCGATCTTGAGCAAAAGCGGCGGCTTTGACTCCGTCTTGGACAGGGCCGCCATCACCGCCTCGAGCAGGGACTTGAGTTGATCCCGGCTCTGAAGGGCGCGCAAGCCCGGCGTGTTGGGAGAGGAAACGTTGACGACCAGATAGTCCGCAAGATCGGCCATGACGCGCGCGCCGGCCACATAATCGGCCGCCGCGTCGCCGCTGTGCTTGTTCTTGCCGAGATTGACGCCTATGACGCCCCCGGCAACGCCATCTCCCCGGCGCCTCGCCAGCCGCGCCGCCACCACTTCAAGGCCGTCGTTGTTGAAGCCCATGCGGTTGATCACGGCGCCGTCGCTAGTAAGGCGGAAAAGGCGGGGCCGCGGGTTCCCTTTCTGGGGGCGCGGCGTGACGCTGCCGATCTCGGTGAAGCCAAAGCCAAGCTTCCGGACGGCGTCCGTAACTTCGGCGTTCTTGTCGAACCCGGCGGCGAGGCCGATGGGATTGGCGAACTCCAGCCCCAACGCGCGTGTGTGAAGGGCCGGGTCCTCGAAGGCGGCGGGGCAAGGGGCCAGACCTGTTTTCAACGCCGAAAGAGTCAGCCCATGGGCAAGCTCCGGGTCCAAGCTCCTGAGAATGGGTCCAACGATACGATACATAACAGTTCCTTAATCGTAAGGATCGGCGGCGTCGCGCAATCCGTCTCCGAGGAAGTTGAAGCCCAACACCGTGATCACCACCGGAAGCATGGGCAGCATCAGCCACGGATAGAGCGCCACCGCCTCGATATTCTGCGCCTCGGCCAACAGAACCCCCCAACTGGTTATCGGCGGCCTTAAGCCAAGCCCGAGAAAACTCAGCGCCGTTTCGCCCAGGATCATCGACGGAATGGACAATGTGGCCGAGGCGATCAGGTGACTCATGAAATTGGGCAGCAGGTGGCGGCCGATAATGCGCCCCGGCTTGGCCCCCATCAACTTGGCCGCCGCGCAGTAGTCCTCCTCGCGCAAGGCCAACAGCTTGGAGCGCACGGCGCGGGCCAGCCCCGGCCAGTCGAGAAGCCCGAGGATGATGGTGATGCCCAGATAGACCAGGATCGGCGACCAACTGACCGGCAAGGACGCCGACAACGCCATCCACAAGGGCAACTCGGGCAAGGAGCGCAGGATTTCGATGAGGCGCTGGATCACATTATCCACCCAGCCGCCGAAATAGCCCGCCAAGCCGCCGATAACGATGCCCAAAACGAAACTGATGATGATCCCCAGCAATCCCACGGTCAGCGAAATGCGGCCGCCGTAGAGCAGGCGCGACGCCATGTCGCGGCCCAGACGGTCGGTTCCGAGCAGAAACATTTGGCCGCCCTCGGCCGGACAGACCAAGTGAAAATCAGCTTCGAACAGGCCCCAGAACCTGTATTTATCGCCCGAACACAGGAAGCGGATGGGCTGGACCTTGTCAAGGTTCTCCGAGTACTCGCGCTTGAGGGTGTCCATGTTGAGCTTGTAGTCGAGCCCATAAACGAACGGCCCGGCGAAACTCCCCTCATGGAACATGTGAATTTTCTGGGGCGGCGCGTAGATGTAATCCGTATTGCGGCTGTGCAGCTCGTAGGGCGCCAGAATCTCGGTGAAGAGAATAGAGAAATAGCTCAACAGAATAACCGCCGCCGCCGCCACCGCCAGCTTATGACGCCTGAAGCGCCACCACATCATGCGAATCTGGGACGCCATGTAGTAGCGTTCCTGCTCGGGCGTCAGCTTCTCCGCCTTGAAGGGGTCGAAAGGCGCGTTAGAGACGTAATGGGCCATGGACGCCTGCGGCTCGTTCATCTGGCGATCTCTCCCTCAAGGCGAATGCGGGGGTCAAGCACGGTCAGCAGGACGTCGGACAGGAACATGCCGACCACCGTCAACAAAGCGAGGAACATGAGGAACGAGCCGGCCAGGTACATGTCCTGGCTTTGCAAGGAGTTCAACAGCATGGGGCCGGTCGTCGGCAGCGACATCACCGTCGACACGATCACCGAGCCCGACACCACTTGAGGCAGCATGTTGCCGATATCGGCGATAAAGGGGTTGAGCGCCATGCGCAACGGGTATTTCATCAACAGCTTGCCCTCGGGCAGGCCCTTGGAGCGGCCGGTGACCACATACTGTTTTTGCAATTCGTCCAACAGGTTGGCGCGCAAGCGGCGGATCATGCCGGCGGTGCCCGAGGTGCCGATCACCACCACCGGAATCCACAAGTGCTCCAGCACCGACAGAACCTTGTCGACGCTCCATGGCTGGTTCATGTATTGCTCGGCCATCAGTCCGCCGATGGAGGTGTCGAAATAAACGTTGGCCAGGTAAAGCAGGATCAACGCCAACAGGAAGTTGGGCGTCGCCAGTCCTAGGAAGCCGATCAAGGTCAGCGTATGATCGCCCCAACTGTACTGGTGGGTGGCCGAGTAGACGCCGATCGGGAAGGCCACCAAATAGATGAACACGATGGTGGTGAAATTCAGCACCATGGACAGCCACAAACGGTCGCCGACGACCTCGGAAACCGGCAGGCTGTATTCGAAGGAATAACCAAGGTCCCCCTGCATTAAGCCGGTGACCCAGATGAGGTATTGCTCGGGCATGGACTTGTCCAGGCCGTACTGACTGCGCAGGAATTCGATTTTTTCCTTGTTCACCATCTCGCCCTGGCTTTCCAACTCGGCGATATAGCTGGTCAGGTAATCGCCGGGAGGAAGCTGGATAATGACGAACACCAGCACGCTCACCGCCAACAGCGTCAGAAGCATCATCGAAAAACGTCGGCCGAGATAACCAAGCATGACTTTTTACTTCTCTTTACTTCTCGCTGAACCAAAAGGCGTCGGGCCGGTGAACGCCAAAATGGGCGCCCGGCTCCCAGTTGTAAATTCCATTCTCGGGAACGTTATGCAGGCGGTTGGAAACCACCACCGGCTGCAACACGCCCGAGATCAGGCCGATGGAGAAAACCTGGTCGGCGTGGATGGCCAGCATTTTCCGCCAAACCTCCTCTTTTTCCTTGCGCCCGGTTGCGTTGCGCCATGTCTTGTTGAGACCGGCCAATTCCTTCGCCGCCTCCATATCCGGCGCCTCCCCCCTCTTGCCGTTGCTTTCGAAATAAAGGCCCCACTTCGGCCACTGTAGTTGCTGTTGGCTGGTGGGCGCCAGCTCATGGGGACTGGAGTCGAAAGAGGCGACGCCGTTCTCAAGGCCGACCCAAACCGAAATCAATGTGGAGCCGGCGAAAATGCGGTTACGGAACACCTCGCGTTGCAGCGGCTTTGTATAGAGCTTGACGCCGGCTTTCAGCCAGCCGTCGTGGATCAACTCCAGCACGTCGGACTGTTCCGTGTCCTCGCCGGCGGTTTCGACGATGATCTCCATGGAGCGGCCGTCGGGAAGCAGGCGCAGCCCCCTGCCGTCGCGCTTGACGAGCCCCAATCCATCCAGCAGCCGATTAGCCTCGGCCAGATCAAAGTGCGCCCATTTGGTTTGATGGGCGGACTTATAGAGCGGGCTCTTGGGCAGCATGGTGTTGGCGCCTTCCCGGGCCAGACCGAAATAAATCACCTGGTTGATTTCATGGCGGTTAATGGCCAGGGACAGGGCGCGGCGGAAATCAACGTTGCGCAGCAACTTGCGCCACACAGGGTCGGTGGCGTTGAGGTTGGGATAGAGCGCCATGTGCGCCCCCTTCGCCGTTTCCCATAGGCGCACCTTGAAGCCGTTGCGTTTTTCGCCCTGCTTGAGGAAGGCGTAGTTGCTGAATTGAAGGCTGCGCGCCTGCAAATCAACTTCGCCCGAGCCCGCCTTGGCCGCAATCAGCTTTTTATTGGCGATGATTATGGCCGCCTCATCGATATAGGGAAGCTGCCGCCCATTGTTGTCGAGGCGATGGTAATAGGGATTGCGCTTGAAGACGAAGCGGTCGGCGGGCGGCTTGGTGGCGAGAACCCAAGGCTGAAGGGACGGCAGGTCCGGGTTGTTGTTCTTGTACTGGCGGCCCTTTTGGAAATGCAGGGACACCCAGTTGCGTTGCCCCAGATCCTTGATCATTTTCTCCAGCTTGTCCGCGTCGGCGTAGCGTTTGTGGAATTGCTTCAAATAATGGCTGGGCATGTAGATGTAGTTGGGGCGCGCGGCGGCCAGCGACGGCAGGAAGAAGGGATTCGATTTTTTCCAAGTGAACCGCACCGTTGTTTCGTCGATAACCTCAAAAAGCGGCGCCTCGCCGTCTATCCGCATTACCCCCGGAGGACCCGTCGGCGACATTTCCCCGTTCAAGGCGATGTCCTCCCAATAGTAACGGAAGTCCTCGCTGGTGAAGGGGGCGCCGTCGGACCACTTGTGCCGCTTGCGCAAATGCAGGGTGAATATCCTTTGCTCCTTGACGTCGACCTTTTCCAGGATGTCGGGAAGCAGCTTGTAGCTTTTGTCATAGCCGACCAGCCGGGCGTAGCCGTAGACCACCATCATTTTGATGTCCTTGGCGCGGCTCATGAGCATCCTCAGCACGCCGCCATAGCGGCCGGGCTCCAGCCCGGGCCGGGTCATGTCGACGACCATCGGCGTTTCGGGCAAGCGCTCTTCCAGCGGCGGCAATTGGCCAGCCGCGACGGCTTGCTCCAGATAGGGCGGCTCGATGTAGCCGCCCGCTTGCGCCGGAGCCAACAAAAAAAACAGCCCAAGAACGCCAAATATAATTGCGCGTCCGCTCATCTTTTAGCGCCCATATTTTTTGGAACGGCCCGTGTTTTTGGAACGGAATAAGCGCGCACCATGTGTCCGCCGCCAAGATCGACGAAGCCCGGCCCGGCGGCGCCGTTGGCGTTGAAGGGCGGCGGCCAAGCGGCGGGATCGGACGCCTTGCCCTCCATCAGCGCCGAGAAATCAAGGCGATGATCCGGGTCCGGACAAGGCGCCGCCGACACCAGCGCCCGGGTATAGGGATGGGCCGGGTTGCGGAACAAAAGTTCGCGCGGCGCGATCTCGACGATTTGTCCGGCGCACATCACGGCGATGCGATCGGCAATGTAGTCGACCACCGCCAGATTATGGGAAATGAACAAATAGGTGAGGCCCAAGTCGCTCTGAAGGTCCTTCAAAAGGTTGAGAATCTGCGCCTGGATGGAGACGTCGAGAGCCGAGACCGGCTCGTCGCAGATCAACAACTTCGGCCGAAGAGCAAGGGCGCGGGCGATGCCGATGCGCTGGCGTTGGCCGCCGGAAAAGCTATGGGGGTAGCGGTTGAGGAAGCGCGGGTCCAGCCCCACCAGCGCCATCAGCTCGCACACCAACTTTTTCCTGTGAGCCTGATCGCCGATGTTATGGATGATCAACGGCTCGCTGAGAATGTCGAAAACCGTCATCCGCGGGTTCAATGAGCCGAAAGGGTCCTGGAAAACATATTGGAACTTGCGCCTGAGCGGCGCCATTTCCGCATCGTTCAGGTCCAGCAGGTTGGCTTTCGTTTTTCCGTCGTTGAACAGAACCTGGCCGCTATCGGCGTTGAGCGCCCTCATGATGATTTTGGACAAGGTGGTCTTGCCGCAGCCGCTTTCCCCCACCAATCCTAAGCATTCTCCGCGCCTGACCTGGAAACTCACATCGTTGACGATCTTGCGGGTTTCAGTGGCCGAGGCGCCCAGAAAACCGCCTTTCTTGCGGGCGCCGAAAGACTTGGAGACGTTTTTCACTTCCAGCAGAGGCGGCGCGCCGGGATCGTCTTTTTCTTTCTTTTCGTCGTCGCTAAGCGCCAGCAGATGTCCGGCCTTGTAATCCACCTCGCGCAGGGGACGCAGCCGCTCGCCGGGCTTCATGCCGAAATGAGGCGCGGCGCCCAGCAGCGCCTTGAGGTACGGATGGGACGGACTGGAGAAAATATCCTCCAAGGTCCCGCTTTCCATGACCTTGCCGCTGTAGATGACGACCACTTCCTCGGCGATGTTGGCGACGACGCCGAGATCATGGGTAATGATCAGCACCGCCATCCCCAGTTCGGCCTGCAAATCTTGGATCAATTTAAGGATTTGCGCCTGGATGGTGACGTCAAGCGCCGTGCTCGGCTCGTCGGCGATCAGAAGCGCCGGACGGCAGACCAAAGCCATGGCGATCATGGCGCGCTGGCTCAGTCCGCCCGACAACTCGAAGGGATAGGCGTCAAAGGCCTCTTGGAAGTTTGGAAATCCGACCATGCGCAACATCTCGATGGTGGTTTCGCGCCCTTCCGGCGCGCTTTTATCCCGGTGCAGCAGAAGCGCCTCGCTAATCTGATCGCCGATAGTGTGAAGGGGCGACAGCGACGTCATGGGCTCCTGAAAAATGATGGAGACATGGTCGCCGCGAATGGAGCGGAATCCCTGGCTGTCCGGGTTTAGTTTGGCCAAATCTATGATTCCGCCTTCCCTTTCGGGGTCGCGAATCAATATTTCGCCGCCGGCGATGCGCGCCGTGCGCGGAAGAATTCCCATGATCGCCTGCGCCGTCACCGACTTGCCTGAGCCGGACTCGCCCACCAGCGCCACCGTCGACCCCGGGCGCACCTGGAGGGAGACGCCATCGACGACGCGCTCGACGCCCGCCAGAGTCTGGAATTCAACGGCCAAATCCTTGACTTGCAGCAAATCCTTCATTGCCCGAACGCCTCATCGGCCGCGATCCAGCGGACAGCCGGATGATCATGGGTTAGCGCTAAGAAATCGCCGAAGAACTCCCAAAAGTTCTCATCGTGGGCAAGATGATGCGTCAAAAACCCGGTGGGCTCGCAGGCGTCCACAAGACCGGTTCTACGCGCCGACAAATGTCCGGCGACCTGCTCCACGACGGCGCCGGCGCCGATGAAACGGCGGCCGCCGCGCCAGTTGATGGGATCGACGTGGGCGTTGACCTGCCTAAGCCCGGGGGCCGGCGCGGCGCAAACGCGGGGGCCGTAACAGCTGAGCCCGGCAATACCGGCGCCGGGCAGGGCCGCCAACAGATTGGGGTCAATACGGTTCCACGGCGGCGCCAAAACCGGCAACGCATTGGCGAACCTGTCCATCAGCCGATGTCCCTCGGCGAGTTCCGAGAGCATCTTATCATGGAGACGGCGGGGGCCGAACTCGGACTTCTTGGCGCCGTTGGGGGCGTGGTTAATGTGACGGAATCCGTGCTGCAGGACCGAAACATGCGAACGGCTCGCCAAAAAATCAGCCAAGCGCGGCTGGGCCTTGAGGGGAATAACCGCGAGAGCCGCCGGCGTCGAGGTCTCCCCGCTCAGATCCAGCAAGCGCTCCAATTGGCTGGTGACGTCCGAGGCGTCGTCGTCACGCCACCACAAGGCGGCGGAAATCCCGGCCCCGCGCCAAGCGTCAAGTTCACGGGACAAGCCGTCCCAAATAGCGGTCTGTATCACCTTAATTGCACCCCCCTTTCCGTCATTCCCGCGCAGGCGGGAATCCAGGAACCACGCGGAAATTCTGGACTCCCGCC
>CAJXGZ010000017.1 GCA_913053795.1 uncultured Rhodospirillales bacterium
CGCACGCCGTGGCTGAAGCAACGGCTGCAAGGTAGTGAGACCGTTGACGACCTGCTTGTCGATGCCTTCGCTACCGTGCGTGAGGCCGCCAAACGGACACTGGGCCAGCGGCATTTCGATGTTCAATTGATGGGCGGCATGGTTCTTCACCAGGGCAAAATCGCTGAAATGAAGACCGGTGAAGGTAAAACTCTGTGTTCGACCCTGCCGATTTATCTTAATGCTCTCACCGGGCAGGGCGTTCACATCGTCACCGTCAACGATTACCTGGCCCAGCGCGACGCCGAATGGATGGGCCAGATTTATAAGTTCTTAGGACTAGGCGTAGGCTGCGTCGTTCATGACCTGGACGACGAGGAGCGGCGCCAAGCCTACGCCTGCGACGTCACCTACGGCACCAACAACGAGTTCGGCTTCGACTATTTGCGCGACAACATGAAGTTCACCCTTGAGGATATGGTGCAGCGGTCCTTCTCCTACGCCATCGTCGACGAAGTGGATTGTATCCTTATCGACGAAGCGCGCACGCCGCTCATCATTTCCGGCGCCGCCGAGAACTCCTCGGATCTCTACAAGGCGCTGGACAAGATCATCCCCCGGCTTTCCGACGAAGACTTCGAAAAAGACGAAAAGGTGCGCGCCGCCACCTTCACCGAGACCGGCAACGAAAACCTGGAGAGACTGCTTAAAGAGGCGGGCCTGATGGAAGGCGACAACATGTACGACATCGCCAACGTCTCCCTGGTCCACCACGCCAATCAGGCGTTGCGCGCCCACAAGCTGTTCGCCCGGGACACCGATTACATCGTCAAGGACGACAAGGTGATTATCATCGACGAGTTCACCGGCCGCATGATGGAGGGACGGCGCTATTCCGAAGGCCTGCACCAAGCGCTGGAAGCCAAGGAGAACGTGACCATCGAGAACGAAAACCAGACGTTGGCCTCGATCACCTTCCAGAACTACTTCCGGCTCTTTCCCAAGCTCGCCGGCATGACCGGCACCGCCATGACCGAGGCCGGCGAGTTCTCGGAAATCTATAAGCTGGAGGTCATTGAAATCCCCACCAACCTGGACTGCGTGCGCATCGACCGCGACGACAACGTCTACCGCACCGCCAATGAAAAGAACAACGCCATCCTCGATTTGATCGAGGAATGCCATAAGAACAATCAGCCGTCCCTGGTCGGCACCATCACCATCGATAAATCCGAGCAGCTCTCTGCCTTGCTCAAGAAACGGAAAGTTCCCCACAACGTGCTGAACGCCCGCTACCACGAACAGGAAGCCCAGATCATCACCCAGGCGGGCGCGCCGGGAATGGTGACCATCGCCACCAACATGGCCGGACGCGGCACCGACATCCAGCTCGGCGGCAACGTCGACATGCGCATCAAGCAGGAACTTGACAACGTTACGGACAAGGAAAAACGCAGGAAGGGCATTGAAAAAATCCAGGCCCAGGTCGACGAGAAGAAAAAAACCGTGCTCGAGGCCGGCGGCTTGATGATCATCGGCACCGAACGTCACGAAAGCCGCCGCATCGACAACCAGCTTCGCGGACGCTCGGGCCGCCAGGGAGACCCCGGCGCCTCGGCCTTTTTCCTGTCCCTTGAGGACGACCTTATGCGCATCTTCGGCTCCGAGCGCATCGACAGCATGCTTCAAAAGCTGGGCCTTGAAGAGGGCGAGGCCATCGTCCACCCCTGGGTCAACAAGGCGCTTGAGAAAGCCCAGCAGAAGGTGGAGGCGCGGAACTTCGAAATCCGAAAGAACCTGCTCAAGTTCGACAACGTCATGAACGACCAGCGCAAGGTCATCTACGAGCAGCGCAAGGAGCTGATGGCCGCCGAGGACGTGGCCGAGGACGTGGCCGACATGCGCCGACAAGTCATTGAAGACATGGTGGCCCGCTGCATCCCCGAGAAGGCCTACGCCGAACAATGGAACACGTCGGCCCTGCACGAAGAGGCGTTGCGGGTGCTGCGGCTCGACCTTCCCATAGAGGACTGGGCCAAGGAGGAAGGCATCGCCGACAACGAAATCCTTGAACGCCTGACAAGCGCCTCTGAACGGTCGATGGCGGAAAAAGCCGCCAACTACGGCCCCGAAACCTTGCGCAGCGTCGAAAAAAGCCTGCTATTGCAATTGCTGGATCAGGTGTGGAAGGACCACCTCTTGACCCTGGACCACCTGCGCCAGGGCATCGGGCTGCGCGCCTACGGCCAAAAGGACCCGCTGAACGAATACAAGCGCGAGGCCTTCAACCTGTTCGAGGAAATGCTGGACAACCTGCGCGAACGGGTGACCCAGGTCCTCAGCCACATTGAAATCCATTACGCCGCCGGTGAGGAAGTCATGGTCCTGCAACCCCAGCATGACATCACCGAGGGACGCGAGGACCCCGCCCTCCGGCGCCCAGACCTCCAGCACGGAGGCGAAGAAGAGGAAGAAAGCGACGCCGACCGCCCGCCGCCCGTCACCGTGCATTCCCGCCAGGCGGCCGACGACCTGGACCCAGGCGACCCCGCCACCTGGGGCCGCGTCTCGCGCAACCAGTCTTGCCCGTGCGGATCGGGAAAAAAATTCAAACACTGCCACGGCGGGTCGAACTGACGCTACCTAACGCCGAGACTGTTGAGGTGGGGTTTGTAGCCTAGGTCATCGGCCTTGATGTGGTCGGTCAGCCAGTTGTTGAGGAACTTCATGGTGTCGTTGGACACCGAGAGAGGGAAGGACGCCGCGCCGACGGCTTCGGCGCACAGGCTTCTTTCCAGCCGCTCCATCTGTTCGATCAGCTTTTGATGTTCTTTTTTGTGTTCGGCGAGCATGGGATAGCCGTGCCGGTCCATCAGCGCTTCTTCCTTGTCGAAGTGGTGTTTCGCATTTTCGATGAGGCGGGCGAGAATATCATGCAGGTCTTGGCTCCCCTGCCCCGCGTAACAGGCGGTGGAGAAATCATCCAGGATCGCCAGCAGCTTTTTATGGTCCGAATCAAGCTCGGCGACGCCTACGCTTAAACTTTCATCCCAGGTGACGTACATTTCCCTTTTCCCTAGTGGATAAAATCTAACATATGGCGCCCATACGATTAGAGCCCTCAGTATACCCCCTTTTTATTGAGAAAGGAGCCATATTTTTTATCTTCGGCCAAAATATGCCCGACCACCCAGTCCTTTAAAAAAACGATGAACTCTTCATTGGCTTCCGCGCCGCCGGCCGAGAGCAGAGTTTTTATTTCATCGGCCTTTTTCATGAGCCGGACATGCTTGGCTTTTTGCGGCTTGAGGCCCGGAAAGCCATAGAGCTTCATCAGGTTTTCCTCGGATTCAAAATGAGCCTTGGTGAATTCGAGCAAATACGTCAACGCGTCTTCAAGATCATCCTTGTTTTTTTCGCTCTTCATCAGGCGGAGAAGATTGTTCGCCATATCGAACAGTTTGTGGTGCTGGCGATCCATTTCCTGGATGTTGACGCCGTATTCGTCGCGCCATTGGAACAATAAGTCTCCTTGGGCGTCCAATGCGGTTATGGCGCGCATGCGCCTTTCAAAGGCTTCGAACAACTTCCAGCGCACCAGCGGGATGTCCTTCACGGCGGCGCCCGGGATGGCGAAAATCTCGGTGGGCTCGGTAGCGCGCAGGCCATAAACGCTCGGCGTGCCGAAGGCGGCGAATTCCTCGCCGAAGAAATCGCCTTGGGTCATGGTTTCCAGCACGTCCTCGCCGATGAACCTTTCCACCGCGCCGCTTTTCATGATGAAGATCGACGTTTGATTTTTCGCCAATTCCGCCCCCTTGTCGTGGCGCATGAGGGTCATCTCCTTGGCGATCAGGTTCTGGATGGGATACGAGATGGATTCGCCGAAAAGGCTGGTCGCCTGGAGGAACTCCCTGTTGATTTGCAACTGGGAGATTTCGTCGAACAGGTTGTTGCGTTGCACGAACTCAAGATAAAGTTCGCATTTTATCCTCAAGGCGTGAACGTAACTTGCGGCGCGGAAGGTCTCGGGCATGGGGTGGCCGAGCAGGCCGGACAATTCGCCGATCAACGCGCCCGCCGACAATAGGCGCTGGACGCCGGTCTCGCCGTCAATCCTTTCGACGTTTCCGGTCAGAACCAAATAGATGAAGGGGGCGTGCTCCCCCTTCCTGGCGAGGATGGCTTCGGGCTTGAAGGTCATCACCGGATTGTTCAGCAGGATGTTCGACTGCTCATCGGGGGTGCTTGGAAAATAAGACTTGATGAAGCCTTGGGCTTTGAGAATGGCGTGATCGTACCGGCCTTCCATGAGAACGTCCATGGCGCCGAAGGCGGCGGCCGAGCCGATTTCCTTTTGTTTGACGGTTAGTTTTTTCGAGGCGTGGGAAAGGATGATTTTTTTTGAACGATCCTCCCTGAAATCCTCGGCCTCTCCGTGAATCAATCCGCCGCCGATATCAATCTTTTTCAGATCGGCGGGCATCAGGTAATCTATTTTCACTTTCTCGAAAAGATCGCGCGAAACGCCGGGCTTGGCGCCGGATTGGGTAATCATGCCCTCAAGAACCTTCAACGAGGCGATGTCCGCCAAATGGGCGTAGGTCTTGTAGCCCTCGCCGCCCTGGGCGCGGAAAAACAGGCAACTCGTCTCCACCGGATGGGGCGAGAAGATGGGCAACACTTCCAAGCCGCCGATGTCGTTCCAGACATTGAACTGGATGTCCCGGGAATCGAAATAATGGTCCAGGCTGTCCTCCTCGATGGACAGCAGCGCCGACAGCTTCTTGGCCACCGAGGCGCGCACCAACGGCGTGGCGTAACACTTTATCCGGTGATCGGAGCGCATAAGGCTGGCCAGGCCGGCGAAGTGATCGTCATGGGAATGGGTGAGGAAAATTCCCTCGATCTCGTTAACGCCGATGCCAAGGGCCATCAGATTGAATAAAATATTGGGGCCGGCGTCGATGAGATGGATTTTCCCCTGGAACACCACCACGCTCGACATGCAAGGCCGGTTGATGTCCCAACCATCGCCGTCCCCCGAATGGACGACGGCGAAATAGTGCCTCTGAACCTGGTGGAATCCCAGCGGATAAGGAGAAGCGTAGCTTTCCCCCGGCGCCAGGTTGAGATCGACGGCGACCTTCTCGCCAAGATATTCGAATTCATAAACATTCAGGCCGGTGCGCTTGATGAAGACGCCGTTCCTGATCTCCACGGCCCGGACGCCGACGAACAGGGTGTCAAGCAACTCCCTGGGATCGAGAATCTTTCCAAAGGCGAACTTAAGCTTCAAGCGCATCAAATCGCGCGCCGGGATGACGTCAAAGCCGGTCTCGGCGATTTCCTCTTGTGATATCAGCCCGTAATTTCCCCGATGGATGTAATGAAGCTGGGCGCTGACCTGATCCGCAAGGCCCATGAGCAAAGGCTTGGCGCCGGTATTGTTGGGATGGCCGGGCAGGATCATCCCTTGCCTGTAGAGCATCTGAAGGACCGGAAATTCGGCCAGGTTCGAAAAATCTCCCCCCTGTAGCATAACGTCGGAAAGCAAAATGGCGTTGGGGCCGTCCTCGTAACTAACGCCGTCCTCCTCCACCGGGACAATCAGCCCCCGCTTCATCAGGTGCTTAACGCTGTCCGCCGGGCAGCCGCATTGGACGTACAGTCCGGCCTCGGGCGCCTCGACCCAATAAATGCCTTCTGAAACGCGAATCTTTCTTATTTTCGATGTCTTGGGCATGCGCACATTTTCATGACAATCATAGCGCACAATTGCAAGGTGAAATAACGCGATGAATGGAAAAGTCTATTTCACCTTCATCGGCGTCATGGGCTTGGGGCGCTTGGCGGGGGGCGGGTGATCGGACGGCTTGAGGTAGTCGAAGACCACCTTGCCGTCCTTGATGTCGACGCTGACGACGCCGCCCTTGGCCAGCTTGCCGAACAGCATTTCCTCGGCCAGCGGCGTCTTGATGCGCTCCTGGATGACGCGGGCCAGGGGGCGGGCGCCGAAGGTCTTGTCATAGCCCTTCCTGGCCAGCCAGCGCCGCGCCTTGTCGGTCAGCTCGATGGCGACGTTGCGGTCCATCAGCTGGGTCTCCAGCTCGATGACGAACTTATCGACGATGCGCGACATGATCTCGGGCGTCAGGCTGGAGAAGCCGATGGTGGCGTCCAGGCGATTGCGGAACTCAGGCGTGAACATGCGATCGATGGCTTCTTTGTCGTCGCCTTCGCGCTCCTCGCGCTCAAAGCCGATGGACGGCTTGGCCAGCTCCGCCGAGCCGGCGTTGGTGGTCATGATCAGGATGACGTTGCGGAAATCGACGCTCTTGCCGGTGTGGTCGGTGAGCTTGCCGTGGTCCATCACCTGCAACAGGATGTTGAACAGGTCGGGATGGGCCTTCTCGATTTCATCCAGCAGCAGCACCGTATGCGGCTGCTTGTCGACGGCGTCGGTAAGCAGCCCGCCCTGGTCAAAGCCCACATAGCCCGGCGGCGCGCCGATCAACCTGGAGACGCTGTGACGCTCCATGTATTCGGACATGTCGAAGCGGGTCAGCTCGACGCCAAGGATGAGGGCCAGCTGGCGGGCCACCTCGGTCTTGCCGACGCCGGTGGGGCCGGTGAAGAGATAGGAGCCGATGGGCTTCTCCGGCTCGCGCAAACCGGCGCGGGCCAGCTTGATGGCGCTGGCCAGGGCTTCAATGGCCTTGTCCTGTCCGAAGACCATGGCCTTGAGGTCGCGCTCCAGGGTCTTCAACGCCTTGCGGTCGTCCGACGAGATGTTCTTGGGCGGGATGCGGGCGATCATCGCCACGATCTTTTCCATATCCTTGACAGTGACCGTCTTGCGGCGCTTGGCTTCGGGCAGCAGCATGCGCGAGGCGCCGACCTCGTCGATGACGTCGATGGCCTTGTCGGGCAGCTTGCGGTCGGTGATGTAGCGGACCGACAGCTCCACCGCCTTTTTCAAGGACTCGTGGGTGTAGCGCACCTTGTGGTGCTCCTCGAAATAAGGCTTGAGGCCTTTTAGGATTTTAACGGTGTCCTCGATGGAGGGCTCGTTGATGTCGATTTTCTGGAAACGCCTGGATAGGGCGTGGTCCTTTTCGAAGTGGTTGCGGTATTCCTTGTAGGTGGTCGAGCCCATGCAGCGCAGCGTCCCGCTTTGCAGGGCGGGCTTGAGAATGTTGGAAGCGTCCATGGTGCCGCCCGAGGTCGCCCCGGCGCCGATCATGGTGTGGATTTCGTCGATGAACAGGATGGCGCCTTCGGTGGCCTCCAGTTCGGCCATGACGCCCTTCAGACGCTCCTCGAAGTCGCCGCGGTAGCGGGTGCCGGCGAGAAGCGCGCCCATGTCGAGAGCGAAGATGACGGCGTTCCGCAGCACCTCGGGAACCTCTTCATGGATGATGCGCCGGGCCAGTCCCTCGGCGATGGCCGTCTTGCCGACGCCGGGATCGCCCACGTAAAGCGGGTTGTTCTTGTTGCGGCGGCACAGCACCTGGATGGTGCGCTCCACCTCCGCCTCGCGGCCGATCAGCGGATCGATGCGGCCCTTGGCCGCTTTCTCGTTGAGGTTGACGCAATAGGCGTCGAGAGCCTCCCGGCCCTTCCTGGCCGTCTGCGCGCCGTCCTCAGGAAGTAAACGGCGTGGGACTCGCGCTCGGAGAACAAGGCCACCAGCACGTTGGCGCCGGTCACTTCCTCGCGGCCCGAGGATTGAACGTGGATAATGGCGCGCTGGATCACCCGTTGAAAACCGGCGGTGGGCTTGGGATCCACCTCCAGCTCCAGGCTGACGTCACTCAGTTCGTTGTCGATGAATTCAATCAAATCGCCGCGCAAGCGCTCCAAGTCAACGCCGCAGGCGCGCAGAACCGCCACCGCGTCGCGGTCTTCCGTCATGGCCAGAAGAAGGTGCTCCAGTGTCGCGTACTCGTGACCGCGCCCGGTGGCCAGGGCCAGCGCCTGATGAAGGGTTTTTTCAAGATTGCGCGACAACATGGCTTAGAGCCTATCTGAATAACTAGAGGTGATTGTGACGTCTCTCCTTGTCCCGTGGCTAGGAGGAGGTTGCGCCGCGATGCTATACGCATCGCAAGTAGCGTCCGACGCCGTCCACGGGTCAAGGAGAGACGCCCGGAGGGTGGACGCAATCAAGCCTCCGCGGCGTTGTCGCTCCTTGACGATGCTAAGGCATCGCCTAAGATGCGACGCCTTGCGGCCTTCCTGATTTCGTCTCATCACAATCACCTCTAGTTGTTCAGATAGGCTCTTAGAACTTACTCCTTTTCGATAGCGCACTGCAAAGGGTGCTGTTCGCGGCGCGCCATTTCCATGACTTGGTTGACCTTGGTCTCGGCGACTTCGTAGGTGAAGACGCCGCACATGCCCACCCCCTTCTGGTGCACATGAAACATGACGCGCGTGGCTTCATCGACGCTCATGCCGAAAAGCCGCTCAAGAACGTTAACCACGAACTCCATGGGCGTATAGTCGTCATTCAGCATCAAGACCTTGTACATGGACGGCTTTTTGGTCTTGGCGCGAGACTTGACGGCGACGTCGGCGTCTTGATCGTCAAAGCGGCCGGGTTTGTTGTTTTTTTTCGCCATCCGAATGTCTCGACCTTGGAAATCTTCATCAGGTTAACGTCAATTCCTTTCATATATATTAGCACGAACGCCCGGAATAAAGACCCCCGTTCCATGGATTTAATAAAAAAACGCCCGGTGGATGAACCACCGGGCGTCTTGTTTGCGCCTGGCCAAAGGGAAGGGAAGAGGAGGAAGGTGTCTGGCCAGACGGTTGGTTCAGCGCTTTGGCGCTCTGTTATTCGTCTAATTTTTCCACCGCCGCGCCGTAACGGCCGGCGATGGGCTCCATGGCCGTCGCGGCCAGGGCCGAAGTAAAGTCCGAAACCTTGCAGCCATCGGAAACAAACTTGTCATAGCCGCGCTTGGCGATGTCGCCCTGAGCCTGGGCCAGCTTGCGCGCGTCGCCACAGTCGGCAAGGGTCTGAAAAGCGGCGGCGGCGTTGGCGAAGGACGTCCGCGTCATGTCGAGCCACATCTTATTCAGGTCTTGCGCGCCTTTCGCCAGAATGGCGGAGGACTTGACCAAGGCCTCCATGTTGTCCATGCCGAAGGCCAAGGCTTCTTCAAGGGATGGTGTTTGCTTGGACCCTTTTTTGTTGGCGCTCATGATCATTCTCCTGCCTGCCGATTTTATGCTGCGCCGCAATATTCGGCCCCAAACTTAAGCCCGAAAAACCCGCATGTCAAGCTTTTTTTGTGCACCGCAACATAATGGGGAATATGTCATATTGTTTTGTTTTTAAATGAATTTTTTTAAATTTTATTCCGCATTATATGTAATGTTCGCATGCGCACAACGAAATAAGGAGAATTTCCGCCCTTGCCTCTATTAACCTTTTCTTATCTTGAATGGGGGTAACAATTATCAATCGAGGGAAAAAGTCCCAAATGAAACAAGAAAAATCAAATCGAGACAGGGCATAGGTTTTTGTGTAAAGTCATGCAAAAGCTAAGGGGCAAGGCCGAGTCATGAAGAATTACGGGCTTAACATGAGAAACATCGCTGGAACACGATTATGGGCCGCCATGTTTTTGAGCGCGGCGATCATGTTCTTCGCTTCGTCGGCTCCCGTTAACGCCAAATACGCCGCCATGATCATTGACGCCGAAACCGGTCAAGTTTTGCATCAAGTTAACCCGCACACCCGCAATTACCCGGCCTCCCTGACCAAGATGATGACGCTCTATCTAACCTTCGAGGCGATAGACAGCGGCCGTTTGAGCCTTGACCAGCGCATGAAGGTTTCCGCCAGAGCGGCGCGCCAGCCGGCATCCCGGCTTGGACTGAAAAGAGGCCAGACCATCTCCGTCAGGGAAGCGATCCCGGCCCTCGCCATCAAGTCGGCCAACGACGTGGCCGTGGTCTTCGCCGAAACCCTGGGCGGCAGCCAGCGCGATTTCGCCCTGAAAATGACCGCCAAGGCCCGCCAGTTGGACATGAACCGCACCACCTTCCGCAACCCGTCGGGCCTGCCCCACCGCGGACAGCTCAGCACGGCGCGCGACATGGCGGTGCTGGCCTACAGGCTTCTCAAGGATTTCCCGCACTACTACTACTATTTCTCCAAAACCAGCTTCACCTACCGCGGCAAGACCTATAAGAGCCACAACAAGCTGTTGACCACCTACAGCGGCGCCGACGGCATCAAGACCGGATACCTCAAGTCGTCGGGATACAATCTGGTGACGTCCGCCGAACGCCAGGGCCGCCGCCTGATCGGCGTTATTTTCGGCGGCAGAACGGCGCGCTCTCGCGACCGCCTCATGGCCAGACTGTTGAACAAGGGCTTTCGGAAGATGGGCGTCTACGGCGACGGCGCCCAGGTAGCCAAAAACCAGGCGCCCAAAATTTTCTCCCCTTCCAGAAAAAAACCCACCCGCGCAAGAAAAAGCGGCGGCGGCCAATGGGCCATCCAGGTGGGGGCCTACAATAAAGTCAAGCCGGCCCGCGCCATGGCGCGAAAGGTCGTCAGCAAGCTTCCCCGCATCCTCGAAGGCGGCTCCGTCAAGGTGGTCCCCCTCAAGAAGCGCAACAGGCGCCCCCTTTACAGGGCGCGCATCCACGGCATCTCCAAAAGCCGCGCCTACCAAGCCTGCAAATCCCTCAAACGCTTGAAAATTGATTGCATGGAAGTTCACCTGAAGAGCTACCAGGTGGCTTCGGCCAGATAACGTAATTTTGTTGACCTCTCGGTCCGGAGGTTCATAGTCGCCGTGTGATGTTGGACCTGAAAAACCCCCGCATACGCAAATTGCTGATTTTATCGCCGTTGCTGATCGGCGTTCTTGCGCTGGTTTTGACGATCACCACCGGCGGCGGACCCGAGCAGGCGCCGCCAAAGGAGGCCGTGACAAAGGTCCGGGTGATCGAAACGCCCCTGGTGACGTTGATTCCACGCGTGCTGGGCTACGGCAACGTCAAGCCGGGCGCCGTCTTTGAGGCGGTGGCCGAAGTCAGCGGCCAAGTGATCGAAATTCACCGGCAGTTGAAAAAGGGCGCCATCCTGGGCGCCGGCGAGGTGCTGGCGCGCATCGACCCCACCCAATACGAGTTGGCCATCGCCGAGATCGAGGCCTCCATCCGCTCGGTCAAGGCGCAACTGGCGGAAATCAACGTCAAGGAGGAAAATACCAAGGCCTCCATCAAGATCGACGCGCGCAGCCTGGCCCTCAACCAAAAGGCCCTGGAGCGCAAGAGCAAGCTGCTGAAAAAAAAGACCGTCTCCCAGGCCGCCGTCGACCTGGAGGAGCGAAACGTGCTGGCGCGGCGCCAAGCCGTGCAATCCCTGAAAAACGCCCTCAACCTGATTCCCACCGAACGCCAAGCCCTTGAGGCCCAGCTCACCCTCAACCAGGCGCAGCTCGCGGCCGCCCAACTCGACCTCAGCCGCACCACCATCACCACCCCCTTCGACAGCCGCATCGCCGAGGTCAACGTCGAGCGCACCCAGTACGCCAGCCAAGGCAAGGTTCTGGCCGTGGCCGACAGCATCGACGTCTCGGAAGTCGCCGCCCAGGCCCCGCTCGACAAGCTCATCAACCTGATTCCCCGCGGCGGCAAGGTTCCCATTGACGTCTCGGGGATCATGGACAAGCTCCCCGAGTTGCTGTCCCTGTCGGCGGTGGTCCGCTTAAAGACCGGCGCCGTCAACATCGAATGGGACGCCCGCTTCACCCGCATCAGCGACACCATCGACCCCCAGACCCGCACCGTCGGCATCATCGTCGCCGTCGACAAACCCTACAGCCAGGTGGTGCCCGGCGTGCGGCCGCCGCTGACCAAGAACATGTTCGTCGAGGTCGAGCTGCGCGGCAAACCCAGGCCCAACCAGTTGGTCGTTCCCCGCGCCGCCCTTCACGACGGGATCGTCTATGTGGTCAACGGCGAAAACCGTTTGGAGAAGCGCAAAATTCAGGTGGCTTTCGCGCAGACCAACTTCGCGGTCATCGCATCAGGCCTCACGGCGGGAGAAAAAATCGTCATCTCCGCCCCCGTCCCCGCCATCAACGGCATGCTGCTTGATCCGGTCAACGACGAAGCGGCCTTGAGCGCCCTGGTCGCCGAGGCCGGGGGCAAGGGAAGCGTCAAGTGATCCGTTTTTTCGCCTCCCATCCGACGGCGGCGAATATATTGATGATCGCCTTTATCGTCATCGGCCTCGCCGCCGCCCCCAACATCAAGCGTGAAACCTTCCCCGACATTCCGGCCAGCATGGTGGAGGTCCGCGCCGCCTATCCCGGGGCCAGCGCCGAAGAGGTGGAGAACGCCATCTGCCAGCGCATCGAGGACGCCGTCGACGGCGTCAACGACATCAAGGAAGTCCGCTGCGAGGCCCTTGAGGGGGGCGCCACGGCGGTGGTCGAGATGATCGACGGCGCCGGCCTGGACCGCTTCCTCAACGATATCAAGACCGAAGTGGAGGCCATCGACTCCTTCCCCGAGGAGGTGGAGGCGCCGGTGATCTCGGCCCTCGGGCGCACCGACTACGTGGTCTCCCTGGCCGTCGCCGGCCCGATGACGCCGCCCCACCTCAAGGCCTACGCCGAACAGCTCAAGGACCGCCTGCAACAAGAGGGCGACGTCTCGCAAGTCACCATCCGGGGCTTTTCAGACCACCAGATCCGCATCGAGATTCCGGCCCTCACCCTCAGGCAGTACGGGCTCAGCGTTTCCGACGTCGCCGAGGTCGTCTCGCGCCAAAGCATCGACCTTCCGGCGGGCGCCCTGGAGACCTCGGCGCGCGACGTGCTGGTCCGCTTCGTCGACGAGCGGCGCACGGCGCGGGAGTTCGAGAATCTGGTCGTCGTCGGCGGCGGCAGCGGCGCCGAAATTCGGCTCGGCGACATCGCCCGAATTACCGAGAGCTTCCAGAACGAAGAGAACAAAATCATCTTCAACGGCCAACGCGCAGCCATGCTGGAGATCACCAAGACCCGCTCCGAGGACACCCTGACCGTGGTCGACGCCGTAAAGAGATTCATCGCCGATGAGGACGCCAGGGCCCCGCCCGCGGTGACCTTCTCCCTCACCCGCGACATTTCCTCCATCGTCAGGGACCGCCTCAACATGCTGCTCAGGAACGGCTTGCAGGGCTTGGCGTTGGTGTTCCTGATCCTGTGGCTGCAGGGTCGCGGCTTTCGCTCTGGGTGGCGGCGGGCCTGCCGGTGTCGTTCCTGGGCGCCGTCTTCATCATGTGGGCGCTCGGCTACTCCATCGACATGATCACCATGGTCGGGCTGCTGATCGCCATCGGACTGCTGATGGACGACGCCATCGTGCTGTCGGAAAACATCGCCGCCCACATGAGCCGCGGCAAGTCCCCCATCGACGCCGCCGTCGACGGCGTCAAGCAAGTGGCGCCGGGGGTCATCGCCTCGTTCATCACCACGGTGTTCGTCTTCGGCTCGCTGATCTTCATCACCGGCAACATCGGCCACATCCTCAAGGTTCTGCCGGTGGTCCTGATCGCCACCTTGTCGGTTAGCTTGGTGGAGGCCTTTTTGATCCTGCCCCACCATCTGTCCAAGTCCTTGGACCGCAAAGCCGAAAAGCCGCCGTCTGCCTTCCGTCTTGCTTTTGAGGAAAAGTTCGACTGGGCGCGGGAGAACCTGGTCGGGCGGCTGGTGGACTTGGCCGTTGAGCGGCGCTACCTGACCATGGGCCTGGTCATCGGAATTTTCCTCATCGCCGTTTCCATGATCACCGGCGGCCAGTTGAAGTTCCGCGCTTTTCCCAAGCTCGACGGCGACACCATCGAGGCCCGCATCCTGCTTCCCCAAGGAACGCCGCTGGCCCACACCGAAGGGGTGGTCAGGCGCATCACCGAGGCGCTCGACAGGGTCAATGCGGACTTCCAGCCGCGCCAGCCGCAAGGACAGCCGCTGGTCATCAACGTCAACGTCCAATACGGCGTCAACACCGACGCCCATGAGTCCGGCCCCCATGTGGCCACCGTCTCCGTCGACCTTTTAGGCGCCGAGGAGCGTAACGCGCTCCTGGACGACATCCTCAACATGTGGCGCAAGGAAGCGGGCGACCTGCCCGACGTGATCAGCGTCAACTTCGCCGAGTTCCAGCACGGCCCCGCCGGCCGGGCCATCGACATCCGCCTGCACGGATCGGACCTGAAAAAGCTGAAATCGGCGTCCTTGGAATTGCAGGCTTGGCTCGGCCGCTACCGCGGCGTCTACGATCTGACCGACGATCTGAGGCCGGGCAAGCCGGAGACGCGGCTTAAGCTCAGCGACGGCGCGGTGGCGCTGGGCCTGGACGCCGCCGCCATCGCCAACCAGTTGCGCTCCGCCCTGTTCGGCAAAAAGGCGCGCGAAATCCAGGTGGGGCCGGAGTCCCTCGAGATCAACATCCGCCTCGCCAAGGAGGACCGCGACAGCTTGGCCGACCTGGAGTACTTCACGATCACCACCAAGGACGGCCGGCAAGTGCCGCTCGGCGCGGTGGCGGAACTGAAATACGGCCGCGGCTACGCCCGCATCGCCCGCGTCGACGGACGCCGCACGGTGACCGTGCAGGGCCAAGTGGACACCGCCATCGCCAACACAAACGAAATCATCAGCGACACCCGCGGCCGCTTCCTCAAGGATTTCAAAAAACGCCACCCCACGGTCAGTTTCAGCTTCGAGGGCCAAGCCAAGGAGGGCGGAACCACCGGCGCCTCCATGCAACGCAACTTCATGCTTGGGCTGATCGGCGTGTTCCTGTTGTTGAGCTACCAGTTCAGGAGCTACGTCGAGCCCATCGTCGTCATGACGGCGATCCCGCTGGGGGCCATCGGCGTCATCTTCGGCCATATTCTGATGGGCCTGGATTTCTCCCTGCCCAGCACCATGGGATTCGCTTCGCTGGCCGGGGTGGTGGTCAACGACTCCATTCTCTTGGTGCACTTCGTCAAAATGCGGCGGCGCAAGGGCGTCTCAACGCCTGAAGCCGCCAAAATGGCCAGCCGCGAGCGCTTCCGCGCCGTGCTGCTGACCTCGCTGACCACCATCGTCGGCCTGCTGCCGTTGATGGCCGAGAAAAGCCTGCAGGCGCAAGTCCTCAAGCCCCTGGTCGTCAGCCTCAGCTTCGGCCTCGCCGCCTCGACGTTATTGGTGCTGTTCGTGGTTCCGGCGCTGTACACCATCCTCGACGACTTCGGCTGGAGCGAGAAAGTGCAGAGAGCAGAGAACAGAAAAAAACAACCTTCTGATCTCTGATTTCTGTCCTCTGATCTTCACCCCAGGCCTTTTTTCCCGATCTCCAGGAATTTTTCGCGGCGGCGCGCTTTCAGCAAACCGCCGTCGACGCCGCTCATCTTCTTAAGGGCTTTTTCCAGGGCGTCGCCGGTTGTGGTAATGGCTTCCTCCGGATTGCGGTGCGCCCCCCCTAAGGGCTCGGAGATCACGCCGTCGATGACGCCCAGCTTCAGCAAGTCCTGGGCGGTCAGCTTCAGGGCCTCGGCGGCGTCCTTGGCTTGCTCGCCGTCGCGCCACAGGATGGAGGCGCAGCCCTCGGGCGAGATCACCGAATAGATGGCGTGTTCCATCATCAAAACCGTGTTGGCCGTGGCCAGCGCGATGGCCCCGCCCGAGCCGCCTTCGCCGATAACGGCGCTGATGAAGGGAACTTTAAGCGATAGACAGACCTCGATACTGCGCGCGATGGCCTCGGCCTGGCCGCGTTCCTCGGCACCAATACCCGGGTAAGCACCGGGCGTGTCAATGAAAGTAAACACCGGCATTTTAAATCGCTCTGCCAGCTTCATTAAACGTAATGCCTTTCTATAACCTTCCGGTCGAGGCATACCGAAATTACGCCGAATTTTTTCTTTGGTATCACGACCTTTTTGGTGACCGATAATCATCACCGGCGTGTTGTCCAGCTTTGCGATGCCACCGACAATCGCCTTGTCATCACCATAAGCCCGGTCACCATGCAACTCTTCAAAATCACTAAAAATCCGCTTAATATAGTCCAAGGTATAAGGCCGTTGTGGATGCCGAGCCAATTGAGATACTTGCCAAGCATTGAGTTTAGAAAATATTTGCTCGGTCAACGTTTCACTTTTAGTGACGAGTCGAGAAATTTCTTCACTGATATTAATTTCCGAGTCCACACCAACATAACGCAATTCTTCAATTTTTGCTTCAAGTTCGGCGATGGGTTGTTCAAAATCAAGAAAATTTAAGTACATTAAAAACGTGTCCTTATAGCCTAAGCTTGAAAGCTCCGGTAACTTAGTATTCAAGTTCAATCGTTTGTGGGCCGGATAAACGAGATAAACTTGCTAATAATTCATCTCGAGGATGCACCCGCCAGTCGCTGCCCAGTACCAGCTTTGCATTGACACCGGTGACAGAGTAATCAATAAAAACAGGGCAGGCACCGGCTTTATAAGGGGTTATTACATCAGCCATCGAACGTAATAAAGTAGGGTCGGCTTGTTCAGATGTCAACCGTATTACCAATCTTTTTGCAAAGGTGGCTCTTGCTTCGTCGATGCATTGGATGTCTTTGGCACTCATTTTATAGCCACCACTAAATTCATCAATACTCACTTCGCCAGAAACGATGATGATTTTATCTTTTTCTAACAAGTGTTGTTTATTTTTAAACATCTCGGAAAATATGGCCACATCCAGCCGGGCGCTACGATCATCTAACGTGACAATGGCCATTTTGTCGCCACGTTTGGTTCTCACCAAGCGCAAGCCAACGAGTAATCCAGCCACATGGACTGTTTGGGTTTTATTGGGCTTCAGTTGACTAATTTTATAACTGACAAACTGAGAGAGTTCTTTT
>CAJXGZ010000018.1 GCA_913053795.1 uncultured Rhodospirillales bacterium
GACCCACCACGGTCATCAGGTAATCGTCGAAACGGGCGCCGGCGCCGGCATCGGCATGGATGACGGCGACTACGAGGCCGCCGGCGCCGCCATCGCCCCGGCCCCGGCCCAGGTCTTCGCCGAAGCCGGCATGATCGTCAAGGTCAAGGAACCCCAAAGGGGCGAATTTCCCTTGATGCGCCCGGGGCAGCTTCTGTTCACCTTCCTCCATTTGGCGCCCGACCCGGACCAGACCCGGGCGCTGGTGGACCGAGGCGTCATCGCCATCGCCTACGAGACGGTCACCGATGCGCGCCGCCGCCTTCCCCTGCTGGCCCCCATGAGCGAGGTGGCGGGGCGCATGTCGATCCAGGCCGGCGCAAGCTGCCTTGAGAAAGAACACGGCGGCGGCGGCGTTCTGCTGGGCGGCGCGCCCGGCGTCGAGGCGGCCAAGGTGGTGATCCTCGGCGGCGGCGTGGTGGGAAGCAACGCCGCGCGAATGGCCATGGGGCTAGAGGCCCATGTCACCGTCATCGACAAATCGTTGGATCGGCTGCGTGAGCTTGACCTGCTCTTCGGCTCAAGAATCAACGCCCTTTACGGAACGGTGGACACTATCGAGCGCCAAGTGACGGAGGCGGATTTGGTGATCGGCGCGGTGCTGGCCCCCGGCGCCGCGGCGCCGGTGCTGGTCAGCCGCCAGTTGGTGGCGCGGATGCGCCCGGGATCGGTGGTGGTCGACGTCTCCATCGACCAGGGCGGCTGCTTCGAGACCTCGCGCCCCACCACCCATACCCATCCCACCTACGTGGAGGAAGGCGTGGTGCATTACTGCGTCACCAACATGCCCGGCGCCGTCGCCCGCACCTCCACCTTCGCGCTGAACAACGCCACCCTGCCCTATATCTGCGCCCTGGCCGACAAGGGATACAAGAAAGCCATGCTTGAGGATTTAGGCCTGATGGCCGGCCTCAACGTTCATAAAGGCCGCGTCACCCTGGCGGCGGTGGCCCGGGATCTCGGTTACGACTGGCAGGCGCCGGAAGAGGCCATAAAAAACTGATTCAAGATTCGCCGCCGCGGATGGCGCCGATGACGTAGAGAAAGACGCCGGCGATAAGAATGACGATCTGGAGATTATGGACCTCGAAAGCGCCGCGCCAAGCCAGCATGATGTTCAAGAGCCCGACGAAAATAAAGCCGACGCCGATCATCTTGGTCTTCACGCCCTTTTTTGGCGCTTTTTCTTTCGCTTCTTCGGGCACTAGTAGGTGAGAAACCAAACAAAAAACCAAACGCTGGCCGCCAAAACCGAAAAAAACAAAAGCTTCCCCGGCAGCGTGCTACCCTGTTCCGAACTCATAGAATAAAGCCTTCCCTCTTTTGTTAGCTCGGTCCCTTGCATTTGCAGAGGACGCGGAGCTTTTTGACCAAGCCGGCGATCTCGGCGTCGGTCAGGGTCTTGCCCCACGGCGGCATCATCGGCGATTTGCTTACCGAGGGGCCGCCTTCCTTGATGACGTTGACAAGGTCGGCGTCGGAAAGCTTGCCCATCACGTCGCCCTTGTTGAAGTTCCTTGGCGTCACCGGGAAATCCTGGCTGACGTTGGGACCGTCGCCATTGCCGTCAAAGCCATGGCACTGGGCGCAGTAGAATTTGTAAAGGGTTTCCGTCTCCTCCGCCTTGGCCGCGCCAAAGGACAGAACGACAGCCGCGAAGCTTGCGAGTATGAGTTTTTTCATGGTGATCATCCTTTTAAATCCTACTTGGCTTTCGGCTTGAAGGACATGATGAACTTGGTGACGTTCCGGATGTCCGCCTTGCTCAGGATTCCAGCGAAGTTGGGCATGTCCTTGACCGGCTTGAACGCCTTCGAATTCTCCATGTAGGCCTGAATCCAGTTGGGATTGAGGCGCGCCACCGCGTTCACCAGAGACGGGCCGGTAAAGCCGCCAGTGACTTTCTTGCGCGCCGGGTACAGATGGCAGCCGCTGCACGGCTGCTTCTTGGTGAAAGTCAGCTTGCCCTTGATCTTCTTGCCCTTGATCTTCTTGATATCCTTCATCGGCGGAGCCGCCGCCACGCCCTTGACCGTCAGGCCCATCAGGAAGTCCTTCACTTGCCCGGCGTCGCCGCCGGAAAGCTTGGGATGGCCGCCGGCGTTCTTTTCGGTCAGCGAGTTGTATTTGTAGGGACGGATCGGCTTGGGATCGGCAAGCCAGGCGCCCAGCCACTCGGGCCTGAACTTGGAGCCCGCGTACCACAGCTCTGGCCCCTTCTTGGCCAACTGGTCGGCAATGGTCTTTTCCTTGGCCGGGCCGTCCGTGTAGTGGCACGCCGCGCAGCCCTTGCTTTTAAAAACGTCGGCGCCGCCGGCCTTGGAGACCCCGGCCATCGACATCAACAACGCCGCGCCCATCGCCGCGCTAAGGAATAAAGCTGAAACAAACCTCATGGTTTTCTCCTATCGGTCAGCCCAGAAAAAAAATTCGGCCCAGCATGGACCGTCGTTCAAATTTTCATCCGCCAATGACGTGGAAACGTGGTTTTGCGCCGTTTGATAATCCGGGGTTTCCGTAACAAACATTCATCCATCGTGTCAAGTCACCACACGACGTTGGGATAGAACCAATGTTCGAGCATCCATTGCGAATCGTCAAGTTTCGGCTCCTGCATCCTGTCCTTAAAATGATCGGGCGGAGCGCCGATGCCGCGTCCCATGGCGATGTTGTGGCATGAATTGCAGCCGAGCGTGGGCGATGGGTAAGTCTGGTAATAGAGAAAACCGAACACCGCCCCCGCCGTCACGAAAACGGTGAGGAAAGCGGCCAGCTTACGCATGAATCCCACCTTAAGGACGTTGCCCAGCAAGTGCCTGAACTCTTTGAAAAAAGCGTCTCCGCCGGGTTCGCGCCTTTCGGCGTCTTTCTTGTAGCGCCCCAGCATGTAGGGCAGGAAGATCAACGCCAGATACAGCGCTAAAGCGAGATAGAGCCCGAGAAACGGCGCCAAGGCGTTCTTGAAATACATAAAAGGGACCAGAAAAATCAGAACAAACCACTCCGGGGCAGGGATAAAGGCGCCCTCCAGGGGCATGGGGATTATCTCAGGGTCCGCCGTCGGCATGGGAATGTAGACGGCCAGGACGGCGATGATGAGGATGAAGGGAATGGAGATCACGGCGTGCTTGAGAAGGTAGCGGTGAAGGCCCCCTTTTCGCTTTCGCGCCTTGGAAAAAACGTGAAGGTCCAAGAGAATGATGGCGATGGCGGGCAGGATCACCACATGGGCGACGAAGTTCCTGTTCATGGTGAAGGCGTCGATGAGAAACTGCTTCAAGGCCGGCCCCGCATAGGGAATCTGGCCGAAATAGTTGGGGATCATTTCCATCAACCAGTAGCTCTTCCACTCCCATGGAAGAATCAACCCACTCGCCAAAAGTGCGCCCATGGGAAGCAGCAAAAGACCGCCGGTGAGCCAGATTACTCGCGAACGCTTCTCTAAATTCAGGAATTCCTTGCGCAGCAAGCTTCTGAGAGCATGCACGACGAGCGAGAAAAAAATTAAAAAGGCGATCCAGCGGTGGGAATCCCTGAGCCAGGCGCCGACAGCAAAATCGGTTTTATAGAATTGCTGAACGCTGGCGTAGGCCTCAAGCAAATGAGGCTGGTAAAAAAGCGTCAGAAAGACGCCCGAAAGAAATTGGAGGAGCAAAAGAATGAGGGCGAGGCCGCCGAAATAGTAGCGTCCGTGATATTTCTCAAAGCGCATTTTGTTTTGCTTTCCCTGGCCTTATTATTTTTATTTTTGTCCCCCCGAGAGCAGGACGAACTTTTGCTTAACCCCGTCCGCCTCGATGCGGTAGATAAACGGATGCTTGAGCGTTACGCCCTCAGGGGTCCAGCTTGTGGCGCCGGTGACGCCCGCCGTCTCATTCCGGTTCAGCAAAGCCTCCCTCACTTTTGAGCTTGCAAGAGAGCCGGCGTCCTTGGCGGCGGCGGCGAGAGAGGCGAAGGCGTCATAGGCGAGGGCGGTGAACCTGTTGGGGGCGCCCTTCTGGCCCCCCTTCTGGACCATGGCGTAGCGCTTCAAAAATTCCGCCGTCTGGGGCGTTTTATCGTCCGGCGAAAACGTCGCATAAAGCAGAGTCCCGCGCGCCGCCGCGCCGCCCTTCTCCAGGAAATCGCCGGTAAACAAATCCTCGCCGCCGATAAGCGGCAGCTTTAAGCCGGCCTCGGCGACGGCGCGGACCAACAGCGCCGCCTCTTCGGCGCCGCCGGTGAAAATAAGGGCATGCAAGGGCGCCGGGGCGTTCTTTAAGAGCTTGATGACGGCGGCAATGTTCCGCTCGCCCAGAAAGGAGTCGTAGGTGTCGGCGTCGACCCGAATGACGCCGCCGCGCTTGGGAACCGATTGTTTGAAGCGGGCGCTGATATTCAGGGAATAGTCGTTGGCCGAAGAGGTCACAAGGGCGTAATCCTTATACCCCAATTCCTTGATGGAGAACCTCAGCAAATCATCTATGGCGACGTCGTCGGGAAGCGAAAACTGGAAGACATAATCGCCGCTGCGCCCGATGTTCCTCCTGGCCCCCACCGAGATCAGGATGGTCTTCGAACGGTTGGCGAGGTGCGTCGGCGCGAAGGTTGACCACCCGGTGGGCGCGGAAAATACGGCGAGCACGCCTTGGTTCGCGAAATCACTGAAGATTTCGCGGGTCAGGGCGCCGTCGCTCTTGTTGTCACGGTGAATGACTTCGACGCCCTTGCCGCCGATCCCGCCTTGCGCGTTGAAGCGTTCGGCGGCCATTTGGACGCCTTTTACGACGGAGAGGCCGAAAACCGCTTGATCGCCGGTCTCAGGGCCGATGACGCCGACCTTCAAGATTCTTTGCCGCTCCGCCGCATCCTTTTTGCTTGCGGCCTTGGCTTGGTCCTGGCGCTGAAGGGGCTTCCCGGATCCCGCAGCAGCCTTCCAGCCGGGCCGCGCCGGCTGTCCCTGGCTGGAGGTCTCCACGGATTTTTCCGCCTCGCCGCCCGACAACAGGGCGCCAATAACGTAGGAAACGGCGGCGCCAAACGCGAAGAAAATCAAGAATAGGATCAGCGTTTTTTTATTCATGAACTGTCCAGCCTCTTACTATAAGACATTTTACCGGGCGAAAGGGCGGCTCCGGCGGCTAATCGGCCTCTTTCCAAGCGCTTGCTTGGGCCTTGAGCGCGTTCGCCAGGTCTTCCTCCACCAGGAAAACCTTCTTTGCGCCGTCGTTATTGGCGTTATAGCCCCGCTTGGTCCTGTCGCGGTCGCCGATGTTCAGAACCAAAGGCCTGTCCTGGCCATGGGCGAGGACGGACACTTTGATGGCGGGGGCGTCCAGGCCGTAGCTTTTTAAATCCGACGGCTCCTCCTCTATGAACTCCTTGACTTCGGCTTTCTTCAAATCAAACAAGGTTTCCAGAACCTTGGTCTGACTGGCCCGCGCCTCAAAGGGCTCCACCATGCTCCACTTGCCCTGGTCATGGACGATCACCACGTTGTCCATTCCCTTGCGCGTCAACTCAAGACGGCGGAAATTGGCCGGATCGACGCCGATCACCGTTTTGTCCCTTAGGGAGTAAACGGTGGAGCCGGCTTCCCGGCGGACATCGGAATGAATGCGGAAGATGCGGTTTTCGCCCTGGAATCTGGCGTAGGCGATATTGAGCGTGGGCCCCTTGTCGCCGAGTTGGATAATGGTTTCCTTGCCCTTGGCCCTGACCCCGAATTCGCGTTCGGGATCGTCCAGACCCAACTCCTTTTCCTTTTCGACGCCGGGATTTTCGAACAGCACCGCGTCCTTTCGGGTCTTGACCACGTTCTTCAGCAGTTTCTCGATCGCCTCCTGGTCGCCTTTGACCCGCAAGGGAGACGTCATCCACCATCCGTCCTTTTCCCTTACGGCGCGGACCTGGACGCCCTTTTCCTTGCTCTTGGTCCAGAATTCCTCCACGTCCGCGGCGCTGAAGGGAAGCAGCTTCAGGTTGGCCGCTTCGATCTTCTGGGCCACCTCGGCGCGTTCGTCGATCAAGGAAAAGACGCCGGCCAGGGCGACCAGCAAGACGATCCAGAAAGCGGTTTTCTTAAACTGCTTCAAGCCGCCCATCTCCTGCGGGCGACGACGGCGGCGCCGAAGGCGAGGACAAAGGACGGCGCGATGACCACCGACATCCAGAAAACAAAATTGCTCTCGGTGTTGGTCAACGGCATGGGCGTCACCCACGATTGCTTCCTTCTCACCGAGATCAGCGAGGTCTCCTGGGTCAGCCAACTGATGAGGTTCAGGAAGTAGTCCTTGTTGCCCATCAGGTTGATGTGGGCGTTGCTGGCGAAGTCCGAGTCGCCGACGACGATCAGTTTGCCCCACCTGCTGAGGCCTTCCTTGGGCGGCTTCAGCAGCGCTTTCGTCGTTTCATCAAGCCCCGGCGCCAATGACTCATTTTTCAGCTTCTCAGGCCTAGCGTCACCCTTGTTGGAAACCTTGACCGTGGTCACGGAGGCGATGTTGATGGGCCCGCGCGTATCCTTGGCGGGGTCGAACTTTATGTTGTCCTCGTCCAATTTGCCCTTGCTCATGGACCAGCTGTTGGATCCCGTCTTGGCCAGATTGTAGCTGCCCGTGGCCGGGTTCTCGGTAATGTCCACCGAGCGGGCGACGGGAAAGAAGGTGCCGAGGTTGAAGCCGGCGCCCAAGGGGTGTTTCTTGTGGTACTCCATGACCACCGGCGTCAGATAGTTGGCGCCGATCAACTGGCCTTGCTTGTCGATAATGATGTCGTTGCCCACCGTGAACCCATAATTCTTCAGATAGGTGGTGAGATAAGGGAAGGGTCCCGGGTCGACCAGGATGAGAACGTTTCCGCCCTTGGCGACGTAGCGCCTGAGCTTATCCAGCTCTGATTGCAGCAAATCTTTCCTGGGTCCGCCGACCACCAGAACGGCGGCGTCGCCGGGGATTTCCCCATTGCCCGCCAGCAGCAGATCCTTGACCTTGAAGTTATCCCTCTGAAGGGCCTCCTTGACGGTCTTGAAGCCTTGCTTGCCGGCGTTATCCAGGCCGTGCTCGCCGTGGCCTTTCAGGAAATAGATGGTCTTCACGTCGTCCTTGAGGACCCGCAGCAAGGCGTTGGTCACCTTTTCCTCGCTCTCCATGCCGACGATCTCTTCGCGGTCGGCGCTTCTGATCAAAGTGGTGCGGTACGAGGTGACGCCGTACTTGGCGGTCTCTATGGGCCGTTTGTCGGGATCGATGAACCAATATTTGAAGTTGGGCGAGTGGTAGGAATATTCTTGCAGCAGGTCGTTCATCGCCTGCCTTGTTCTTTCGTCGCCCCGGTAGAAGGCGATGGCGTCAACATCGCGGTCCAGGGATTTCAAAATTTTCACCGTCTGCAAAGACAGCGAATAACGCTTGGTTTCCGTCAGATCGACCCGGTATTTGTAGCGCATGGACATGGAGCCGATCATGCCGACGATGACGACGAATATGCCGATCATCACCAGCATATTGGCGCCGAATTTGGTGGAGCGCCTGGAAATAACCCCTTTAACGCCGGTGAAGTTGGCGTAAAGGAAAATCATCACCATCAACAACCCGCCCCAAACCAGCATCAAGGGCAGGGCGCTGAACTCGCGGATAATGGCGTAGGTGACGGCCCCGGCGATGATGAAAACGACGCCCAGCAGCCCCAGCAATACGGGCTTGATGTTCTTCATCCCCGCCACCTATGGGATTCGATGGATCTCATGGTCAGAAAAAGGAAAAAGACGACGAAGCTGAGGTAATAGATGATGTCCTCGGTGTCGACCACGCCCTTGGCCATGGAGAAGAAGTGGTCGTTGATGGACAGATAGGAGACGATGCGGCCAATGCCGGGCGACACATAGGCCGCCGACATGCTCATCAGGTAGAACAGAAAAAGCATCCCCAAGGCGAGGGAGGCTGCGATGATCTGGTTCTCGGTCACCGAGGACGCGAAAAGCCCCAGCGAAACGAACGCCGCCCCCATCAGGAAAAGGCCGAAATATCCCGTGATCATGGGAACGATCTCGGGCTCGCCCAGGGCGATCAGCAGTAGGGGATAGGTGACGGTGGAAAACAGCATGGCCGCGAACACCGTCAAACCGGCCAGATACTTGCCCATGACCACCTCCGCGTCGCGGATCGGATAGGTGAGGATCAGCTCCATGGTGCCGCTCTTTTTCTCATCGGCCAACAGCTTCATGGTCAACATGGGCATCATCAGAAGCATGATCATGGAGATTTGGCCGAACATGGGCCTGACCACCGTTTCGGTGACGTTCAGCAGGTTGTACTGCTTGGCCAGCATGGGATTGCCCTGGGCCTTGAAGCTCAACATCGAGAATTTAACGACGACGTCATTGAACATAAAGCCGGTGATCACCATGAAAACGGCGATCACGACGTAGGCGATATACGATTTGAAATAGGACTTGATCTCTTTCTTGTAGATCAGCCCGATATTCCTGAACATTTTTTTAAGCGTCCTCTTTCGTCACCAGGTGGATGAAGACGTCCTCAAGGCTCGCCTGAATGGCGCGCATCTCCAGCAAATTCCAATTGTTGTTGACGACGACCGGCGGGATGTCCTGCTTGATGTCCGCGCCTTTCTTGATGCTGACGATGAAGGCGTCGGGCGCGCTGTCGTCGGGCTCCACCTTGCTGACGCCCTTGATTTTGCCAAGCTCGGCCGTCACGCCCTTGGCCGGGCCGTCGATCCTGAGGAACATCTTGGTAGCGCCATGGACGTTCGAAACCAGATTGTCCGGGGTGTCCACGGCCACCAGTTTGCCCTTATCGATGATCACGATTTTTTTGCAGACCTTGCTTACCTCGGGCAAGATATGGCTGGACAGAATCATCGTCCGCTGGCCCGCCAACTCCGTAATCAACTTCCTGATCTCCCTGATTTGCCGGGGATCGAGGCCATTGGTGGGCTCGTCGAGAATGAGGATTTCAGGATCGTTGACCAGCGCCTGGGCCAGACCCACCCGCTGCCTGTATCCCTTTGAAAGTTCGCTGATCATGCTTTTGGGGTATTCCGAAAGGCCGCAATCGCCGATCACCCTGTCGACGCTTTTCTTGACGTCCTTGGCCTCCACGCCCTTGGCCCCGGCGACGAAGGACAGATACTCCCCCACCTCCATATCCTTGTAGAGGGGAACGCTCTCGGGCATATAGCCGAGCCGCTTTCGGACCTCGAGGGAATCCTCGAAGCAATCGAACCCGGCGACCGTGGCCCTTCCGCTGGTGGCGGGGAAAAAACAGGTGAGAATGCGCATGGTGGTCGTCTTCCCGGCCCCGTTGGGCCCGAGAAACCCCAAAAGCTCGCCTTTTTCCGCTGAGAAGGTTAGTCCATCAATGCCAAGGCGCGCGCCGTAATCCTTTGTCAGGTTTTCAACTTCGATCATGAAGGTTCTTTTTCATTGCCCGGGATCAATTCTAAAACCGAGAAGGGGCCGGTGGCGATTTACCGCCTCCGGCCCCCCACTAAATGTCTCGCCAGAAACCACTAGCGGAAAAGACGATTAGTATCCCTTTTTAACCTTGTCGGCCACTTCCTCGGGCTTCTTACGCAAGCCGCCGCGAACAAAACCGCCGCCGGAGAGAGCGCTTCCCTCGGCCGCGCGGCCGGGCACGCCGCCGCCCTGCTCAAGCAGTTCCTGCATCTCGGCGAAGGCGGCGTTCTTCTTGAAGTTCAGAGCGTTGACATCGCCCTTGATGGGCTTAAAGGTTGATTTGGGGTTGAGGTATTCTCCAACCGTCTTCGGCGGCTTGGCGTCGGCGTTAGCGCGAATCCAAGCAACCACGTTCCAAATATCCTGGTCCTGGAGGATGTTGCCCCAAACCGGCATCGACGAGGACAGGCCAACAGCCTCTCCGCCGCCCTTGATGACGGCGAACAGCTGCAGGTTGGATTTCTTGTTCATGTATTTGCCTTCGGTCAGAACGCGCGGACGCGGATCAACGAAAAGACCGGCGGGGCCGTCGCCGCGAAGCTGCCAGCCATGGCAAGCGACGCAATAGAAATAGTACCACTGCTTGCCGGCGTTGGGATCGGCGCCGGGCACCAGGGTTTTCTTAAACGTCGGCGACCAGTTGTTGGTCCACTGGGTGTAGATTTCCTCGCCTTTGCCGCCTTTCTGATCGACGTTACCGGCTTTTTTGGCTTTTTTCTTGCGGTCCCAGAGTTCGGTCTTGCCGGACTTGGCGCCATAGCCGCTATCGGTGTTGTCCGCTGTGCCGGTGGTCTTGCCGACGCCCGTCAGATAGTCGTAAACGGCGACGCCATAGGTGGCTCCGCCCTTGCCGGCGCCCATGCTATCGGCTTCGGAGCCGAAAGAGTTGAGCGCGGCCTCGAGATCCTTATCGGAAAGAACCGGGCACGCCACTTTTTTTCCGTCATGAAGTTCGCACCTTTTCTCGGCCGCCATGGCGTTGGTGGAAAACGACGCCACCAGAACCGCGCCAAGCGCCGCCAAAAATGCTGTTTTTACCTCAAACCGCATATTTTTATCCCCCTTGCTTAGACCAAAGACTTTTATTAAAGCCAAAGTTTGGAAATTTCTTCGCCTATCACTTTTACCAACGAATTTTGGATTATATCCGTAAACCAAATATCCCCAGCGCTATCAACGTCGAGGCCGTTAGGCTCACTCTCTCCAAGCGATACCTTGACCTCCAAAAAACTTTTAGCCCGCGCATCGAACGCGACTAGCCTACCTATGTGACCAAGAGAAAACAAGACGATTCCTTGCTCATTAACAGCCAAATCCTCAATAACTCCGATGATGGGCAGCGGAAACATTTCAAATGTATCCGCCGCGGTGTCGTATTTCCCCAACTCCTTCTTGGCGCGGGCGCCGAACCAGATATTTCCCCGGGCGTCCATGATGATGTCCTTGACGCTGGAAAAGCGCTGGGGAAGCGGAATTTCCTTGATGGCGCCGTCCTTGGGGTTCAACACGCCCAGCTTGTCGCCTTCGGATTCGGCGAACCAGATCAGGCCGTCGGCGCCGAGTGCAATGCCGGTGGGCCGGCTGTCCTTGGTCGGGATGTCGTACTCCTTGAAGGTTTCGCTCTTGGGGTCGAAGCGCCCGATTTTGTCGGCGTAGAATTCCGTGAACCAGACAATGCCCTGACCGTCGACGACAAGCCTGCGCGGGAAGCAGTCGACAGTCGGCAGGTCGTATTCCTTGAAGGTCTCGGTGACGGGATCAAACACGCCTAACGAATTGGAGTCCTGCTCGGTGAACCAAATCCTTCCTTCGCCATCCATGGCGAGGTCGGTGGGGAAACTTTTCGAGGTCGGGATGTCGTATTCGGTAAACGCTTTTTTTTTAATATCGAACTTGCCGATCTTGTTGGCGTTGGATTCCAGGAACCATATCTTTCCCTTGCCGTCGGCCAACAGCCGTGACGGAAGCGCGTTCGCCGTCGGCAATTCATAAACCTTAACCGATCTCTCAAGCCCCTGGCCGCCGGAGGGTGGGGACGCCAACGCGGCGAAAAACGCCGCCAACAATAAATGTCTAAATCCAAATCTCATGCGCCGCCTTTCCGCCGCCGCCTTGCAATCAGAAAAACCGCCCCTCCAGCCGCCAACAGCAACGCCCCCAGGGCGAACATTATTTTTTGCCCGCCGCCCTCGCCGGAAACGCTTTTTTCCTTGAGGACGCCGCCGGTCCCTGCGGCGGCCCCGGCAGCGGTCTTGTCCATATTCCCAATATCCAGCAACCCCAGCCTTTTCGCATCGGTGCTGGTCTCGGAAAACCACAACAGCCCGCGCTTCTTATCAATGACGAGGCTGCCGGGCAGGCTGCCGGTGGTGGGGATGACGAATTCCCTGAACAGCGCCTCTTTCGGAAGAAACAAGCCGACCTTGCTGGCAAGGTACTCCAGGAACCAGATTTTGCCGTCGCCATCAATGGCGATATCGCTGGGAAGGCTGCGCGCGGCGGGAAGCAGCGCCTCGTCGAAACGCTCCAGTGCGGGATAGAAAACGCCCAACCGATTTGTCCTCATTTCAACGAACCAGACATTGCCGTCGCCGTCAACGGCGGTCTCGCCGGCGGTGGCGAAGGCCGTGGGAATGTCGTATTCGGCGAATGTGGCGCTTTTGGGATCGAATTTGCCGATTTTATTGGCGTTGGCCTCGGAGAACCAAAGGACTCCGTCGCCGTCAATGGAAAGCCCCCGGGGATAGCAGTTGACCGTGGGAATCACATGGGCCTTCAAGATGGAAGCCGCCGGATCGTAGCTGTAAAGCGCGTTCTCGCCCGGAACCAGCAGCCAAACGATTCCCTTGGCGTCAATCAGCAGCTCCTCGGGGATCACCCTGTGTTGATCGGTCAGCAGTTCCCCGGCGCCCGTCTTGGAAGACAACTCATGCTTCTTGAAAGAACCGTCGGCGGGAGAAAATTCACCCAAGAAATCCACATTATCAACGGTTTCCATCCACCTGGTCACATTGAACCAGATTTTCCCCTTGGGCCCGACGGCGATCCGCGCCGGCCCCACGGAGCCCCATGCGGAAGGGATCGGGAAAGACCGGAATTCATTTTTTTGCGGATCGTATACGCTGAGGCGCTTGCCCACCTTCTCGGCGAACCAGACGTTGCCCGCGGCGTCCAGCGCGATGGAATTGGGAGCGCTGATTTCATCGGGAAGAACGAATTCTTGAATAATCGAGCCGGCCGCCGCCGCTTCCTTCACGGGAAAAAGCAACAGGCTTATGGACAGCGCCCAAGCGGAAAAACAGACGAAAAAACATTTCGGAAGGGGCAAAATTCGCATTTCGGCTTTGTTCACCAAGTCATCGTCGGTTCGTAGAAATGCCTCAACTGCCAGTTGGCGTCCTTGTAGGACTGGCCAACGCCTCCCTCGGCGCCGATTCTGTATCTGCCGACCTTGATCTGCCGGGCGCGCTCCTCCCTGAAGAATTTGCCCATGTTGGCGGGCGGCAAGGCTTGCCGCACCCCCATCATGGGGTTGTGGCACGACACGCAACCGGTGGTCTTGGCGGGATAGCCGCTGCCCCACACGCCCGCCATCAGGGCGCTCCACAGGCCCACCGCGAGCGCCCAAAAGAGAACCCTCTTGCCGAGCCCGATGCGCACCCCGGACCACCGCTTCCTGCCGAAGATGAACGGCGTCAGAAGCAGGAAAACGACAACGCCCAGGGGAACCCAGAAGGTGAAAATGGGCCGAAGCGAAACATTATCGCCGGTCAAATACCAGAACGGCTGGAAAAGGGTGAAAAGATACCACTCGGGGGCCGGGATGAATTCCCCCTCGGTGGGCAAAGGCGGCATGTTGGGGTCTGTCGGAACCGTGAAATAAACGGACAAGGCGATGATCGCCGCCAGAGTTATAACGACGGCGACGGCCACCTTGATCGCGTGCCTGGGCCAAAATCGGTAAAACTCTTGGGGATAGGGCGGATCGTACTTGGGATCGCGGATAATTTCGTGTTCAGCCATGTCTACCTACAGAGGCTCTGAAATGCCGTGGCGCTTCACCATCTTGAAATGAAAGCGCAACAGCAGGGCCAAGGCAATCGGCAAAACCATCACATGGATAATGAAAGCCCTGTTGATGGTGAAGACGTCGAGTATGAAATTCTTCAGGAAATCCCCGATGAAGGGCCAAGTGTCCACATAATCCACCCACAGCGCGAAAGCCCAATAGGCGCGCCAGTCCCAGGGCAGAAGTATGCCCGTCGCCAGCAGCAAAACGACCACCAGGAACTGGAAAACCCCCGAAGTCCAATTGAGTTCGCGGGGCTTGCGGTAGGCTTTCTGGTAAACCACGGTGACCACATGGGTGATGATGGTGGCGAGAAGCAGGGTGGCGCCCCAACGGTGCATGTTCCTGAACAAGCCGCCGAGCGAATCGTCATTGCTCATGGCTTCGATGCTTTTCAGCGCCAACTCGGGATGGGGCGTATAGAAGAACAGCATATAAATCCCGGTCAGCGCCTGAAGAAGAATGATGAACAGCGAAATGCCGCCGAAGCAGTAAAAATACATATGGGCGGGAACGGCCTGTCCCCTCTTTAGCCGCGCCTGCTCCCTAAAGCCGGTTCTTTCGTTCAGCCAATCGCTAACTTTAGAGATCATGCCTTATTTCCCCCCTACGGAGGTTTGTTCCGCTTGTATCGCTTCTTGGGTTTTTGGGGGGTTTTCGGCCTTTTCGGCTTTTCTAAGGGTCGCCAAATCCTGACCGTCCGTTTCCCCGGTAAAGTCTATTTTCCAGGTATTGGTCTCTTCATCGACATTCAACGGAATATCGGTGCGCACGGTGTGGGCGGCGCCGAACATGGACGCCACTTTATATTCAACGGTCACGTCGGCGTGCCTGCCATTGACGGCGGCGCCGATTACATCGGCCATGAAGCCGGACGGATACTTGTTGATGATTTCGATAAACTTGGCTTGGCTCAGCCTGGATTCCTTGGAGCTGGTCAGCTTGTAGGCCTCGCGGATCAGAAGATGCCCGCCCCTGATTTTGGCTTCTGAAATATATTCATAAAATTGTTTAACCACATCCTCGGCTTTCACCTCGGGCAAGGGCTTGTCATTCTCGCCGCAGCCGGCCAGGACGAGGACCGCGACAATCAGGCCACTAATCATCGCCTTGCCGGAATATACGCGGAATAAACCCAAAGCCACCTCCCGAAGAAGCGCCGCCTAGAAAAAAATTCTCACCCCCCCTTCCGAAGAAGGAGGGATGAGACATAACCATATAGCCTGAGATTAGCCGTGGACTAAAGCTTGTCCACCTTCTCGTTAATAAAAAGCTCGCCCGGCTCAAGCAGTCCGGGAAGGGTCTGAGCCTTGTCGTAATCGCCCACGGACAGGTTGGAAGCGCCCTTGTCCGGATCGTCGACAAAGAAGTTGGCCCGCATCTCAAGATGCAGAGGGCCGCAGAAGTGCTGACAGAAGATGGCGTATTCGCCGGCGATGTCGGCCACGAACTCGGCCACCACGGTAACGCCGCGCGGCGCACTCAAGTTGGTCCTCAGACCGTAGGGTCCGTAGATCAGAAAGCCCATGGTGACGTCCGGGTTCTTGGTGATGCCGGAGGCCCGGTCGATATTGGTGACGAAGATGCGAACCTTGTCGCCCTTGTTGACCCTAATCATGCGCGGGATATAGCCGTAGCTGAACGCCTTGACGTGGATTTCCTTGACGCCGTTAACGGTGCGCACGCCAGGCTTCTCCTTGGACTTCGGCAGATAGTAGACCTTGGTGCGATTCCTGTGAGCGGGCGACAGCATCGGCGTCGAAGCGTCGATAAGGCCGCCCTTTTCCGCTTGGCCCATGTTCCAGCGCTTGATTTGATCGGCGAAGATGGACTTGGAGTTATGCGGCTCGCCGTCCACCGGGGTGATCTTCAAGGTCTTGCCGTAGCTCGGGCTGTTTTCCCTGGCGTCCCACATCTCGAAGTTAACCGGATAGACAACGCCCGTCGGGGTGAACAGGCCGGTCGAGAATTTGTTGAGGGAAATGACATAGCTGTTGTCGGCGCTGATGGCGATATGGCCCGTACGATAGTGGGTCGGGATCTCGTCAATAACCTCAAGCGTCTTAAGATCGATCTTGACGTTGGAGTCGGCGACGAAGCAGCTCTCGTAAGCGTACTTCGAGGTCAAGCCCTTGGAGGAATCCTTTGCCGGATGGTAGGTGCCGCCGTTCTTGTCATAGACGTCCATAACCGAGTGAAGCGGACCGGCGCAGGTGGGGAACACCTTCTTAACGGCCAGCTTTTCAACATCGATCACGGTCATCGTCGCCGATAGCTTGTCGCTGACCAGAACCATGGTGCTCTCGGGGATCACGTCGGTCCCGTGGGGGTTCTTGCCAACCGGAATTTCCTTGATGAACTTGAACGGGTTGGTCGAGAAAACGCCAACCGTCGAGTGGTAGTAGTTGCCCGAGAAGATGTAACGGCCCTTCTTGTCGGCGTCCAGATAGTCCGGCGCGCTCGGAGCCGGACCCCAGTCGATGACCTGGGTCTTGCCGGAGGCGATGTCCATCTTGAACATTTTGCCGGTGTACTCGCCGGTGCCGTACATGTACTTGCCGTTCATGCCCAAGGTGATGTGATGGACGCCGAACGGGAACGGAATGGCGTAAATCTTCTCAATCATGCTGGTTTGCAGGTTGAGCTTGCAAACGGTGTTGGCGCCCTTGTCGTTGACGAACATGAATTTGCCGTCAGGCGAGAAGTTCTTGTTGCCGGCGTTGGTGCCGCTGAAGAAGTTCTCATGAAGGTCGACGCCGCAATCGATGTGGCGGTAGGTCCTCATGGAGGGAAGGCCCATCAGGCCGATCCTGCCGTCGAGACCGCCGGAGATGTACAGAAGCATCGGATCCACGGTCGGCGAGTCGGTAGTCAAGCCCTTGGGATCGTACTGCAGCCAGTCACGCTTGTTGGCCAGCGGACCTTCCCGCGCATCATTGTCTCCCGCCGCGTTCACCGGGGCGCCGGCGAACATGGCGAACAGCATCCCCGGAAGAAAACCAGCGAAAAAGAACTTGCTTAACTTTCCACGCATGTCCTCAAACCCCCTTGAGTTCGTCATGAAATTAATAAAAAACCCAGCTATCAGCAAAAAACTAAAATACCGTGGAGATATTTGTGATTTTTTCGTAATTACTTCCACGATTATTCATAAAAAAAACCGCTCTTTCCGCCGGTTTAACTAATTTGTGA
>CAJXGZ010000019.1 GCA_913053795.1 uncultured Rhodospirillales bacterium
GGAGCATACGATGAAAACCGGTGGGGAAGTATGAGAAATTACCCCTCGGGGGAACTGGCGGATGGGGTGGGATTCGAACCCACGATACAGTTTCCCGTATACTGATTTAGCAAACCAGCGCCTTCAGCCACTCGGCCACCCATCCTCGCGGGCGGCGCAGGTTAAAGCGCCGCCGGTCGTGATTTCTACAAACCGTCCGGTTGGCTGTCAATCAGCGTCGCCGGCAACGTCGCCGGCAGCGTCGCTGGGCTCGGCGATATTGTAGGAGACGATGGCTCCGGTCAGGCGCTTCAAGCCGGCCGCCGTGGTGGCGAAGAGGCAACGGCGGTGCCCGGCGTAGGCGTAAAGGGTCTCGAAGCGCTTGAGGCTTCTATCGATGACCATGGGCAGCTTCTTTGATATGGCGACCGGCGAGATGCAGGAGCCGCGAAAACCCGTGGCCTTGCGCGTCTCGTCTTCGCTTGCCTCCTCAACCTCGCCCTTCAGACTCAAGACGCGGGGAAGATTTTCCATCAAACAGTCCTGATCGCCGGCAAGCATCGCCACCACGTATTGCCCGCCGATCTTGAAAACCCGCCCAACGGCAATAGAGCCGGTCGCCACGCCAAGGGCCTTCGCCGCGTCAGCCACCGTGCGCGCCGATTTATCGAGCTCGATGATCCCATCATCATGATTAGCGGCGGCGAGGGCCTTCTGGACCCGGATTACCGATTTTTCCTGCAACAAGGCCATGTCTAAACTCCACGGGACGCCGCTTATTGAACGGCGTCCCGCCTAAAGCATGCTTCAAACGCGCCTTAACGTTTGAAAGAAATGATAACCCGCCTGGGGGCCGCGAGGGGCGTCAAACACCTGATCCAGAACACTAAGCTAAGCCGGTCCTTTTAATTAATTTTTTTAGGCTCCGGCTCCGCTTTATAATTATTGGATTTGAAGTCCCGTTCAAGCTCCTTGAACGAACTCATCAACTTTTTGAAATAAGCAAAGAGGCGCTCAAGCATGGCCATCTCCTCATCCTGCTTCTCGGAGCGCTCTTTTTTTTGTTCCTTTTTTAATTCCTCCAAGCTGGTCTTGGGGCGGACCACGGCGGTGTCCGACGAGGCGCACGTCATGGCGTCGCCGGTGAAGCGGCAGGCGGAGATTTCCCCGGTTTTCTTGTTGAGCCGCCAGGCGACGTTCTCCGTCGCCTTGATGATTTCAAAAACGCCCTCTTCGGCGAGGGCCCCGGTCTTTGAAAATGAAATAAAAAAAGCCGTTCCCAGGACAACCGCCATGAAAATTCTTGCGCTCATTTGTCTCAACCCCGCTTGGCGCCTTGCGCCTGTAAAAGATGGCGATACGCTATAATACCATTGCCTTTGATTTCAATCATTTCAAAAATATAAAAACCTCATGGTGTGGTTTTTTTTGGGCGGTTTTTTTTCAGGAGAGAGATTTCATGTGTGATACCTTCGTCGCCCTGCCGCCCGCCACGCGCGGCGGCGCCGTGATTTTCGGCAAGAACAGCGACCGCCCCCGCGGCGAGGCGCAACAAACCGTGCGTTTTCCCGCCCTTCGTCATGATCCCGGCGCCACTGTCAGCTGCACCTATATTAAAATCCCCGAAGCCCCCGAGGTTTTCGAAATATTGTTGTCGCGTCCTGATTGGATGTGGGGCGGCGAGATGGGCGCCAATGAACACGGCGTGGTCATCGGCAACGAGGCGGTGTGGACCCGCGAGGAACTGGGACCGCCCGCCTTGCTGGGCATGGACCTGTTGAGACTCGGGCTTGAGCGGGGGAAAAGCGCTCATGAGGCGCTGAAGGCCATCGTCGCCTTGCTGGAGGCGTGCGGCCAGGGCGGTCCTTGCTTAGAGAACGACCCGTCTTTCAGCTATCACAATTCTTTCCTGATCGCCGACGTCAAGGAGGCCTGGGTGCTGGAGACCGCCGGAAAACATTGGGTCGCCGAGAGGATCGCCGCGGGCGCGCGCAACATCTCCAACGGCCTCACCATCCGCAATGGATACGATTTGTCATCAGAGGGAGCGGATATGGACTTCGCCGCCGCATTCTCCCTTGGCCCGGTGGATGTGGATCCCCATTCGCGCCAGGGATGGGGGCGCCGGCTGCTGAAAGAGCGCGAAGGCCAAATAACCCCTTCGGCCATGATGGACATCCTGCGCCATCACGAAAGCGGCATCTGCATGCACGGAGACTTCGCCACAACCGCCGCCATGGTCTCGGAGCTTAAACCGGACGGAAGCGCCGCCCACTGGTTAACCGGCGCCCCGCACCCCTGCCAAAACGAATTCAAGCGGGTTGAGTTTGTTTAGCGTCCTTCAGGCCAAATCGTCCAGGCCGCAATCCAGCGCCTTGGCCAGGGCCTTTAGGGTTTTGACGGACGGTGATTTTTTACCGGCTTCGATCTCGCAAATGTAGGACTTGCTTTTGCCCGCGGCCTTAGCCAAGGCCCGCTGGGTTACGCCGCGATGCTTGCGCCAAACTTTGAGCGCGTTCTCGCCGTCAAGCAAAGCGTTCACTATCTCGGAGGGGAGGGACTCCTCGTCTCGCGTAGAGCGGCACGCCCACGGTCTGGCGGCGGAAGCCGCCGCCAGGAACCTGCCCGAAAGTCTTATTCCCCAGTCTTGAGGTAGATTTTTCCGCCGCCTTCGCGGAATTCCTTAGACATGTTCTCCATGCCCTTTTCGGCCTGTTCGCGCACCTCGCGGCTGATTTTCATGGAGCAGAACTTAGGCCCGCACATGGAGCAGAAGTGGGACATCTTGGCCCCTTCCGCCGGCAGGGTCTGGTCATGGAAGGCCTCGGCGGTGTCCGGGTCCAGCGACAGCTTGAACTGGTCGCGCCAGCGGAACTCGAAGCGCGCCCGGCTCAGGGCGTCGTCGCGCAATTGGGCGCCGGGGTGGCCCTTGGCCAAGTCGGCGGCGTGGGCGGCGATCTTGTAGGTGACGACCCCGGCCTTGACGTCGTCGCGGTCAGGCAAGCCCAGATGCTCCTTGGGCGTCACGTAGCACAGCATGGCGCAGCCGTACCAGCCGATCATGGCGGCGCCGATGGCGCTGGTGATGTGGTCGTAGCCGGGGGCGATGTCGGTGACCAGGGGACCTAAGGTGTAGAACGGCGCATCGTCGCAATACTTTTGCTGAAGCTCCATGTTGACCTTGATCTTGTGCATGGGCACATGGCCGGGGCCTTCGATCAGCACCTGGACGTCAAGCCTATCGGCGGTGCGGCGCAGTTCGCCAAGGGTCTTGAGCTCGGCGAACTGGGCCTCGTCGTTGGCGTCCGCCGCGCACCCCGGGCGCAGGCCGTCGCCCAGCGACAGGGCGATGTCGTAAGCCCGGGCGATGTTACAAATGTCTTCGAAACGCTCGAGCAGGAAGTTCTCCTTGTGGTGGGCCAGGCACCATTTGGCCATGACCGCGCCGCCTCGGCTGACGATGCCGGTGACGCGCTCGGCGGTCAGGGGAATGTGCGACAGTCTCAGCCCGGCGTGAATGGTCCAGTAGTCCACCCCCTGCTCGGCCTGTTCGATCAGGGTGTCCTTGAACAGCTCCCAGGTCAGGTCTTCGGCGATCCCGCTGGTTTTTTCCAGCGCCTGGTAGATGGGCACGGTGCCGATGGGAACCGGCGCGTTGCGCATGATCCATTCGCGGATGTTGTGGATGCCGGCGCCGGTTGAAAGGTCCATCACCGTGTCGGCGCCCCAGCGGATGGCCCACACCATCTTGTCCACCTCTTCGGCAGCGGTTGAGGCGACGGAGGAGTTGCCGATGTTGGCGTTGATCTTGGTCAGGAAGTTTCGGCCCAGGATCATCGGCTCGGCTTCCGGATGATTGATGTTGAGCGGCAGCACGGCGCGGCCATTGGCGATTTCATCGCGCACGAATTCGGGCGTAATTAGTTCGGGAATTTCAGCGTCAAAGGGCTCGCCGCCGCGGGGTCCGGCGCCTTCTTTTGTGCGGCCCTCGTTTTCACGAATAGCGACGAACTCCATTTCCGGCGTGATCGTCCCCGCCCGCGCATAGGCCAATTGGGTGACGGCGGCGCTGTTTTTCGCCCTCAGGATGGGCCTGCCCTGTATGGGGAAAGGCGCGACGCCGTTGTCCTCGTTGTTGTCCTGGTTGTTATCCTCTGGGCGCACGGGGCGTCCCTCGTAGGCCTCCACGTCGCCGCGGCTTTCGATCCACTCTGAGCGGATGGGCGGCAATCCGTTCCTGATGTCGATATGGGCGTCCGAATCCGTATAAGGCCCCGAGCAGTCATAGACCGGAAACGGCGGCTCGCCCGACGACGCCTCCAGATGGATTTCCCGAATGGGCACGCGGATATGGGGATGCAGGACGCCTGAATGATAAGCCTTCCTGGACCCGGCGATGGGGCCGGTGGTGACGGAAAATTTGTTGCTCCGGTTCAACGGGCTGCTCCTCTTATTGGGAATCGGGGGCGCGGGGATCAATGTTAATGTTGGCGCCGGGAGGGTGCGTTCGTCAAGGCAATGGATGAGGTAATCATTGAGATCGACATATAAAGGGTGTATTGTATTCTTACATCCTTACAAAAAGAAAATATCATGCTCGCCAAACTGACATCCAAGAACCAGTTGACCCTGCCGAAGGCGGTGGTGTCCGCTTTCCGAGGTGCGAAATATTTCGATGTAATCGAGGAAAACGGCCGCATCGTGCTGTCGCCTGTGCGTATGAACCGTTCGAATGCCGTGCGCGCCAAGCTGGCCGATCTGGGCTTATCCGAGGATGACGTGGCCGAGGCCGTTGCTTGGGCGCGGCCTTCTGAATGACAGGACAATCGCGTGAACGCAATTGCCCTGTTTATTTAATGCCCCCTCAAGCGCCGGGCGGTCGCCTCCGCGACCTTGGCTACGGCGCAGTGGCGCCGACCCGCGGTCGCGGGCTGAATTCAGTGGCGTTCATGGCATGAACATTGGAGTTTTTTCCTTCACGCGATTGCCCTGGGGCGAATGACTTTGTGGGCCGAATGACCCCGCCGCGCATTGTCCTCGACACCAACGTGCTGTTGTCGGCCCTGTTGTTCCACGCAGGGTCGCTGTCTTGGCTGCGCGCCGCGTGGCAGTCGGAAGCCATTTACCCGCTGGCGAGCCGCGACGCCACGGCGGAACTGATTCGGGTTCTTACCTATCCGAAGTTCCGCCTGACCGACGACGAACGTGAGGACCTGCTGGCCGATTACCTTCCCTGGTGCGAGACGGTCACGATCTCGAATCCTCCCGAGGTTCCTGATTGCCGTGACCCCTTCGACCGGCCTTTCCTTGAACTGGCGCTGGCGGCCCACGCCGACGCCCTGGTGAGCGGCGATGGTGATCTACTGGCCCTGGCGCCGACGTTTTCCATTCCGATCCTGACGCCACGCGAATTTCGGAATCGTCTGCCCGGACCAACCAAAAAGAACAAGAAGGAGAGTGATTGATGCCGATTTTGCACTGGCTGACAAAAGACGAGGCCGCCCAACAAGATGCTGCAACAGCGTTCCATTCGATCCTTGTTCGTCAAGGCGCTTGCGCACGGAAGCTTCCCGGCTTTAAGCTTACGAAACCGATGAGAAAGGCAAGATGACGAATATCGACAAGCCTCATTGCCGCAACTGCCGGTTCTGGCGGCCACCGTGGAAGCGTCTCCAAAGTCCCCTCAAAGCCGTCAGCGCCGGCGCCGTAACGCCGGACAAGCTGGGTCCCGACGGATTCGTCCGGCCCCAGGAAAAAGGGCTGTGCTGCCGCTACGCCCCCACCGCCAGCGCCTTGACAACGGTGTGGATGGAAACCAACGCCATCGACTGGTGCGGAGACTACGAACTCTCGGAAGACGACCTTAAGCCGCGAAGCTAGAGCGCTTTCCGGCCAAAACCGGTCATTCTGACGCCATTCGGCGGGCATCCGCTACGTTGCGCCCCCTCGTGCGATGCGCTGCATCGCGCTACGGACCGCGCCTTGCGGACGACCTCTCCGAATAACGTCAGAATGACAGGTTTTGGCCGGAAAGCGCTCTAGGCTTACGCACGAGGCATTTTCGATATTCGCATTATATATTCATCGAACATCGGCACGGTAAAAGCGATATCGCCATAAGCAGGGCTATAGATCATGCCTTTGCGGATAATTTTTGCTCGGCGCGGTCCTAGACTTCGAAGGCTTTCGCCAAGCACATCAGCCACATCCGAAGAACGATAAGGCCCCTCGCCAAGTCCCGCCATCGCGACGACATACTCGCGCTCCTTCGGCGTCAATCGATCAAAACGAACACGGAAGAAGCCCTCGTCCAGACGGCGAAGCGCGGCGGATGAAGCAAGTTCGACATTGCTAGCGCTTATCGTTGCCGCCTCTGCAATGTTCCAAGCCTGATACCCCCATTCCTGTAGGAAGTACGGATAGCCTTGAGTCTGGGCGATGATGATTTGGAGCGCCTTATTTGAAATTAATTCACCTTCATCCTCGATCGGATGCCTAATGGCGGCGGTAGCCGCTTGATCATCAAGCGCCCCGACAGGAGGAAAATTGAAAAGCCTCTCCGCATAGGATTTTGCGTCACCTGACAAAGCTGCGGCTTGTGGAAGACCCGCGCCAAAGAACATGACCGGCAGATTTTTCTGGTTCCCTCGGTGTATGGCGACGATCAATGCTGAAAGTTCTTCTTCCGAGAGGTACTGAACTTCATCAATCAAAAGTGTCCAAGCTTTTCCTGTTGATTGCGCAGCCTCGCCAACTCGGATGAATAATTCACATAGATCATATTCAAGAATTCCACTGTCCGCGACGCCAATCTCTGGATCGACGGAAAGCGAAGCTTCGCCAACGGAAATCTTAAACACACTCGCAAATGCGCGAAGAGCGCGCATTGCGTTGTAAGCAGCGGTTTTCGAACTATCCCACATCGAAAGTTTACGAAGCACCTGATGCACCTTGGGATAAATCAATTCAGCGAGAGATTTGTCTTCCGGCGCCTCAATGAATGAGATCAGATGACCGTGAGATTCCGCCAGTTGCTCAATTTTATTCAAAAGCACCGTCTTGCCGGTTCCCCGCAACCCCAAGAGGATTTGAGACTTGTCATGTCGTCCCATAAGAACGCGTTGCAAGGCGATCTCAGCTTCTGAGATGATTTTGTCCCGGCCTGCTAGCTCTGGAGGTTGAGAGCCGGCGCCAGGGGCGAAAGGGTTGCGAACTGGGTCCATGGAGCACTTATACCAAGTTTACCCCCGTATATCAAGAAAAGAATATAACATGGTATTTCTTGGTATAAGTTCCTGAAATTTCGTGAATTTTTTTGAGCGCATGGCCTAGCGGATAAGGCCTATTCCGGTTTGACCTCTTTGGCGTCGCCATCCGCCGTCGCAAACGCCTTCAGGGTTTGGCCGGCGAGCGTCTTGGCGGCGGCTTTGTCCAAACTCGCCAACACCTGCTCCACGGCCGGCTCCTTGGGCAGGCCGCCGGGTCCGAAATTGTTTTTTTCATCGGCTGCGCGGATGGCGTCCAGCACATCCTTGACGTTTGTGGATTCCGGCGGACGTTTGGGAATGAGCTTGGGCGGCGAGTCGCTGGTGCGCGCCAGCAGCCCATCATGCTCGAGGGCGCGAAGAATGGACTTCATGGCGTCCAAAGGCGTCTTGAGGTGCAGGGCCAGTCCCTCGGCGGTCCAGGACTCAGCGCTGTTGTAGTAGCTTTTGTTGATCAGATAGGCGGCCAGCAGGGCCAGCTTTTCCTCGACCCGGTTGCTCAGGCGCACATCCTCCCAACGCCCGGTCATGTATTCCGGATGCTGGTGGTAAAAGGAGATGCTCGCCCCGACCAGAAGAATCAGCCAGCTCAGGTAGACCCAGATCATGAAAATCATCAACGAAGCGAAGGCGGAGTAGATGGCCGTGTACTGGGTCGACGACACCACCAGGGAGGTGAAGGCCCATCCGGTGGTCTGCCACAAAATGCCGGCGACCACGGCGCCCACCAGGGCCGAGCGGAACTTGACCTTGGTGTTTGGCATAAAGGCGTTGACGAAAGTAAAGGCGGCGACCACCAGCAGATAGGGCATCAGCTTGGCGCCGAAGGCGATCAGCGTCCCCATGGGCTCAATGGCCGCCAGCTTGCCGACCAGGGACGAGTTCATGGCCGTGGCCGTGATCCCTATCGAGGAAAAGACCAGCACCGGGCCGATGACGATGACGCTGATGTAATCGCTGAAGCGCTGGGCGAAGGTGCGCGGCGTCGTCACGTGCCAGGCGTAGTTGAAGGCCCTCTCGATTTTCTGCATCAGGGAGATGACCGTATAGACCAGCAACCCAAGCCCCATGGAGCCGAGAATCCCCGCCTTGACGTTCTCGACGAAGGCGATGATTTTTTCGGTAATCTCCACGCCCTTGTAGCCCAAGGGCTCCAGCATGTTGAGCAGCAACGGCTCGATCTGATTGTGGACGCCGAACCCTTTAAGGACCGAAAAACTGATGGCCAGCAGCGGAACAAGGGAAAGCAGGGTGGTGTAGACCAGGCTCATGGCCCGCATGCTGAGTTGCCCGTCGCCGAGGCTGCGCACCACGGTGATAATAATGCGCACCAGCAGGATGAGCCACGCTTTCCAAAAGGGCTGCGGGGACAGATCGACCCCCCAAATGGCGTTGTTTAAATTAACCATCAAGGCGTCGGGAGCGAAGCGCGAATTTTCCAGCATTGAAATTGCGGCCCCTCAACCTAGTACAGCCCAGCGGAAGTGTTCTATTAAAAGGCATATTACGCGAAAGAGTCTCAAATCAGCAACACGCACTTAAAACACTCGCCCAATGCTGAAAATGTACGAGATTCTATCCGCTAAACGCGCATCCGGGCCAATGGCGGGGTTGGCGCTTCATGACGTCAAGTTAGGACCCTCTTAATCTCTTTTGGGGATCATTAAGTCTGATCTCTCGCTTTTCCGGGGAAACAAAGAGGGTTTCAACATGGTTGTATTGCTCCAAACCGCGCCCGCCGGCGACCGGCGTTGCGCTTTAAAGATCAAGGTGACCCGCACCGGCGTCCCCAAGCTCATCCGTTCCGGCCCCTCCCCCGAGGATCGGCTGCCCGGCGGCAAGGGCGGCGTGATCGGCGATTACTACCTGTTCAACTCCCGCGAAGGAATCAAGTTCGCCGACAACGGCGGCCGCAAGTGGACTGACGTCATCGACGGCGTTTTCGACGGCCCGCCCGACATGTTCGCCGAGGAGCCGCGCTGGACCAGTGAGATCGAAGAGCCCCTGGAAGACGCCGTTTAAGCAAGTCCCCCGCCCTGCACGACATCGGAAAAGTTGGCGTTCCCGACGCCATGAAGGTGGCCGAGAAGGAGCTGGGCAGTAACGATTTCCTGCGCTTCGGCCGTGAAATCGCCATCACCCACCACGAAAAATGGGACGGCGGCGTGAGGGGATGACGAGGGGAGGGAGCGGCTCTAAACAAGGACACCGCCGGATTTTCCTACTGAATTGATTTGGCGAGAACAGTGACCGGGGAGCCGTTCGTCTTCATCGATATCAACGCCGTCATGAACGTGAAACCCAGCCCGAGTTCACCGGAAGGGATTTCGCCAAGGCGTTTTTCCATCATTGTCGACACCCCTTTCACCCACCTTGAAACCTTGTCTCAGGCGCCCGTTACTTGGAATGGTGCTCCGCCACAACCCAGAACCCCCCTGGATGGGACTCCAGTTTCGCAATCTCAAAATGCTCACAAAGCCGAGGCAGCCACCACGAAGCGGGTTCCTGGATTAAATGGGCGTTTCTGCCGTCGGATAAATGCTTTACGGCTGGCCCGGTGTGGATTGTAAACAGCCCAACTTTTACGGTGATTCTACGCAGGTCCTGCAGCACGGCCTTTAGATAAGGCGATTCCACATGCTCAAGAACGTCGATACAACACACCAAATCAGCTTCTCTCGGGTCTCCATATTCCGGAAATGCCGGATCATAAGGATAATACTGGAAATTGAACCGCCCTAATTCTTTCATCTTCTTTTGAAGGTTGCATTTGCCGGCGCCATAATCCGATATGCTTTCGGCGCCAATCGCGTCGGCCAATTGGATAACCAGCGGAGCGTACTCTATTGAGGCGACCCCATAATTCGGGTTTTGATGAAGTTGTTTTTGCTGTTTTAGATACTCGGCCGATATTGTTGTCTCGTTCTCTGTCATTACATATCCACGTCTTTACAGTCCCACGAAACGCCGATTTTTCCTATAATACTTAAGCGAAGCGCGGTACGGCTGGGCGGCACATCAAGTAAGGCAAGAACGCCACTATGCTTTAGCTGGGGTCGATGGAATAGGATATGCACTGTTCACAAGCGGTGCCGCGCACATCTCCCTTCAAATGCTCCGCTCTTAAATTCTGAAATTTCTCCGAATGCCACGCCTCCATGAACGGCATTTCCTTTAGACTACCGGCGTTGAAGCGTTCGTCATGGTCGAAACAGCACATGCTCACGCGCCCGTCCCAGGTTACTCTGGCCTCTGTAAACAACGACCAGCACGGCACCGGGTCGCGCATGTTATCCAATCTGCCGGGATTTCCGCCGCTAACGGACCATCCCGCCTCTTTATTATCCTGCCCGGTCAGGTCGGCCTGGGAATACAAAGGCAGCGCGTAAATCTCATCCAGATACGGCGTCAGTTCGTCAACCAGAACCTTCATTTTTTGTCCCTGTTCGCCGTCGTAAGCGATATATGAAGCGTATAAGCCACAGTCGAAATCGTTGTCGTCTCGGACGCGGCGGGACGCCTTTATATTTTCGATGAGGGAATTGAAGAGACCTTTCTTAACCCTGGCGATTTCCGCAAACTGTTCAGGGTTGGCGTAGTTCAGTGAAAACTTGAGGCTATCGAGCCCCGCGGACATGCATTCAGCGACCTTTTCAGGCGTCGCGGAAACACCATTAGTGGTTAGAAAGACATACGGAAAGCCCACATCCTTGGCTTCCTTGATGGCCTTTGGCAACCACGGCAGTATCATTGATTCTCCGAGGTAGAATACGCCTATCTCCTCGCCGCCGGCGGTGCGGAACTCTCTCAATAAACGGCAATAAAAGTCCCAGTCCATGTCCTGCTTTTCTCGAAGGTTCTTCGATGTGGCGCAGAACGAACATTGAAGATTGCAACGTCCGGTAAGTTCAATCTTGCACGCTTTTGGGCAGGGAGGAGTAGGGGTTCTATGCTCTTCCCTCATTCCTGTTATGGCGTCGATTTTATCGCTTATTTTTCTCATCTTGGGTATTCCTTAATAGATTGCCCGACGTCGCCCCTCTTTATCCCATTAACGTATAAATTAAACAATAATGATTCGCTGGGGGCGCCTTCACAAGGTCAGATGCGCCCGGCGAGCTCTTCGCGGACCCGTTCGGCAACCCCCCGCCAGTCGCCGCGTTGGCGCTGCCTAAACAGGCGCAACGATGGATACCAGGGGCAATCTTCGCGCTCCAGCATCCAATACCATATGGGAACGGTCCCCAGCATAAGCAGCGCCGGAACGCCCAAGGCGCCGGCCATGTGCGCCGTGGTGTTGGAAATGGTGACCACCATGTCCATGGCCGCCACCTGAGAGGCGAAAATATCAAGATCGGCCATCTGGTCGACGCCATCGTCATGAATAATATCGATCCCCGTTTCAGCGGTGAAGGACTTCCGTTCCTCGGCCGTGTCGCCGTATTGAAGATCGATGAAAGTAACGCCGGGCGTCTCCAGCAACGGGCGGAGATCATGCAACGTCATGGACTTCTGTTCGCCGTAGTTGAGGCTTTTGCTGCGCCAGGCGACGCCGGCCAGGAAATCATTACCCTGCTTAAGGTAACGGCCGCGAAGGGCCGACCGTTGTCCGGCGCCGGCCTTAAGATAGGAGGGCCGGTCGCTAAAGTGCGATAAATCAGGGCGCAGCAAAGACCCGAGGTTGCCCAAAGGCGCATGAAAGTCGAATTCTTTGTCCGCGGGCTTCCCTTTTAAAGTTTTATCCTTGGCGAGGCAGGTTATGGCGGGAAATGAGCGCGAGTACAGGGGAATTAGGCGCTTATCGCACTCCAAGATTATATCCGCCCCGCGTTCGGCCAAATCCGGGATCATGGAGGCGAAGATGATGCTTTCGCCAACCCCCTGCTCCTCCCACAAAAGAAGGCGCTTGCCGTCAGGCGCCTCCCCCCGCCAAAGCGGCTTGCCGTAATTGGCATGCTTTTCAAAATTCGAAGCATTTCTCTCTAGCCGCCATCGCCAATTGAAATTTTCCCATCCGCCTTGAAAGCCGCCCGTCAATAATTGAAGGAGCCCTAAACCGTGGTAAGCCTCGGCGTAATCGGGATCGATGGCCAAGGCCTTGTTGTAGCTGTCAAGGGCGTCATCAAAACGCCCCAGCTCCTTGAGCGCACCTCCAATATTATTATGCGCCTCGGCATAATCGGGCTTGATGGCGAGGGCCTTTTGATAACTCGCCACGGCCTCGTCCAGCCGCCCTAGGTCATTGAGCGCATTTCCAAGGTTGCTATGCGCCTCGGCGTAATCGGGGTTGATGGCGAGGGCCTTGTGAAAGTTAACCACGGCGTCGTCCAGTTTCCTCTGGTCACGAAAAACGCTCCCAAGGTTGCTATGCGCTTCGGCAAAATCGGGGTTGATGGCGAGGGCCTTGCGATAACTCGCCACGGCCTCGTCCAGCCGCCCCAGGTCTTTGAGCGCAACGCCAAGGTTGTTGTGGGCGTCGGCGTAATCGGGGTTGATGGCGAGGGCCTTTTGAAAGCTGGCGATGGCTTCTTCCCGCCGCTTGAGCTCCCTGAGTATATCTCCCAAGTTGTTGTGGCCCTCGGCAATATCAGGGTTCATTTTGATTGCCTTGCGATAGCTGGCGGCGGCGTCCTCCAGGCGCCCCAACCCCCTGAACGCGTTGCCCAGGATGCAATAAGCGGAAAATCGGGGTTCGATGGAAAGCGCTTTCTCAAGAGCGTCTATGGCCTCCTCAAGGCGCCCCTCATATTGCAGGGCGCCTCCTAGAAGGTCATAAAGCTCCGCCGAATCCGGAACGATGGAGATCGCTTCCTCAAGGTATTCGATGGCATGGGCGCATCTGTCCGTTTGCATCGCTATAATGGCGAGAAGATGCAGAACATCGTAGGCGCCGGGGCAAACGCGCTGTAGGCCAAGCAGGATTTCTTGCGCCTCAGCCAAGCGGCCGCGCCGGTAGCGCTCGACAGCGATTTCGAATTCTTTCTTCGGGAATTTCCCGCCCCGTTTACCGCCGCCCTTTGCCGCCTTGCGCCGAAGTTTACGTCTCATTTCCTGCTCACCAACCGCTCCTTCGCATTACGGCAACAGTCCACCCACGTAGCCGCAGTTCCGCTTTATCTGGCATTTTCCAGATAACCTTCAAATACACGGCGATAGTACCCAAATCCCAGCTTCATTGGAATAGTTTCCCCTCACTGGCCAATGGTCGCCGAGCCGGGACCTGGAGGTCAACTATATGGCCTTCGCGGTGAAAAATTAGCCCCCTGCGCCCTTTTCAAGGGGCTCCATCGAATACCCTAACGCTTCGATCAGCGGCGTCATGTCCTTAATAAAGGGCGCGAGATGTTTCGCATACCGCGTCCATCGATACTTGGCTCTCTGATAAATGGGCTCGGTCACCTGCTGGTAACTTGGCGTATTGATGTTCTTCCTTTGCTTGGCGTGGGCGCGGTAATCCATCACCGAGTCGTCCCACCCCACATCCAGGAACTCGACAAGCTTGCGGATGTCGCCCTCGAAATCAGTCACCAGGGATTCATATCGAACGGTGTGAACATTCAAGGGGAACAGGTCCGCGCATTGCAGCCAGAGGCGCATAACCCGCTCATAGTACCTGACGGCGCCGTCCATGGTGAGGAAATTCGCCATGGCGTCATTAAGTTCGTATTCCTGCATAAAGTTACTGAGAATGACGTCGCATGGATGGCGCAGAGCCAGGATAAGGCGGCAGTTCGGGAACAGCCGCATAATCAACGGGATATGAATGATGTTGAGGGGAAACTTGTCGACCAGGATGGCGCTGGGCTTCCTTGAGAGGTGCAAATCAACATTCTGGAAGTACAGATCGCGCAAGCCCTGGACATCTTCCTCCTTGAGCATGGCGAGGGCGGACGGATAGCCGCCGGGCATGTCCCAGACCGCCGACTTGACCTCATTCAGCGCCGGTTTTTCCTCCATGACCTGTATCCGAGGGTGGCCATCCAGGATTTGGTCAAGAAGCGTGGTCCCCGAGCGCGGAAAACCCACCAGGAAAACAGGAGACTCCATTGCCGGCTGGGCGGCGCCCTTACGCCATGAGTCAATAAATTCGGAGGTTAATACACGAGCGGAGTGCGTGACGAAATTAAGGTTTCTGTCTGAAACAACGCCATCGCGCGCACCTTCCGCCTGGGCCTCATTGCCCTTGGAAAAATGTTCAAACGCCTGCTCACTATCCAGCTCAAGATCGTAAAGCTTGCCGAGCTCAAAGTGTAATCTTGAAACGTCTTCTCTATCAAAATTCTCAACTGGCAACCCCTCGAGTCTTTGAATGGCCTCCTTGATCTTTCCACGACGCCGCAAAAGAGTGGATAGATATATACTGGCCTTCGGATAATCGGGATCAATGTCCAAAGCTTTTTGTATTTGGATTTCCGCTTGATCAAGGCGATTGGCTCTTTCGTACGCCGCACCCAGATTGCAGTGGCCATCGGCGTAGTCGGGCTTGATGGCGATGGCTTTCTGGTAGTTGGCGACGGCATCGTCAAACCGTCCCAATTGTTGAAGCGTAATCCCCAGGTTGTTGTACGCCTCGGCGTAGTCGGGCTTGATGGCGATGGCTTTCTGGTAACTGACAATGGCGCCTTCCAAGTGACCCTGACTGTGAAGAACAGTGCCCAGATTACTATGCGCCTCGGCGTAATAGGGATCGAGTTCAATGGCGCGCCGGTGGGACGCCACGGCCTCGTCAAGCTGGCCCAGTTCCCGCAGCGCGTTGCCCAAATTGGTGTGCGCTAAGGGGTGACTGGGATTGATTTCAATGGTGCGCCGGTAACTGGCGGCGGCGGCGGCGGTTTCCCCATTATCCTTGAGCAGGTTGCCAAGATTGATGTGGCAAGAGTCATTGTTGGGATGGATTTCCAAGGAACGCCGGTAGGCGGCGATTGCGTCATCAGGCCGCCCTATATCCTCCAACGCCCTGCCGAGATTGAAATGCGTGACGGCGTCGCCGGGCCTGATGGCGGCGGCCTTCTCGAACAAAGGAAGCGCGGCGTCCAAGTTTCCAAGGGTGGCGTAGACGATGGCCAAGCCGGTCGTGGCGTCAAAGTTTTCCGGATCGCCATGCCGGATATTCTCAAAAGCCTCCGCCGCAAGATCCAGCCTGCCCGAGCGCAAAAACTCGCCAGCCGTCCGCCGGGCGTGTTCAACGCCGTCGCCGTGAAAATTTTCATTCCGCGCCGTCATCTTCCTCTGGGCCATTTTCTCTTGACGGCGTCGTAATTTCCTACTCATCAACCGTTCCTTCGCATTACGGCGGCAGTCCACCCACGTAGCCACAGTTCCGTTTTATCCGACATTTCCCGGATAATATCCAAATTCAAGGCAATTTATCAATATAGCCCCGAAAAGACGCGGCGTTCTATCCACAACGCCCCCCTCGTCATTCCGAGCCCCCCTCTCCGTCATTCCCGCCCTCCCTCGTCATTGCCTAAGAAGGCGGGAATCCAGCAACCGCGCGTAAGTCCTGGATTCCCGCCTTCTTAGGCAATGACGCGGGAGGGGGCGGGAATGACTTCTGGCGCCTGACCGTTGCATGATTGTCACAGCGCCGTGGCAAAAATGCATTTTTTTGTGATGAATTTGTTGACACAGTAAAAAAAGGTCAATAAAACGAGGGCAGATTTGGATTTCGAGATGGTGTGACGAATTTGCAAGACACCTTACTCGGTTAACTTTTTAAAATTGAAACACTGAAGGAGATATCAAATGAAAACCTTTCGTTTAGCACTTCTCGGCTCCGTGGTCGCCGGCATCGGCGCCATGGCCGCTGTTGACGCTTCCGCCGCCAGCGACGTTAAGAAGTCGGTCAAGATGTACGGCCACGTAAACCGCATGGTCGGCATCCAGGGCGACGGCAACTCGGTTGAATTCAATCAACTTGACAACGAAAAC
>CAJXGZ010000020.1 GCA_913053795.1 uncultured Rhodospirillales bacterium
GACGCTGATCGACCCGAAACTGCTTGAGATCATGCAGTGCCCCGCATGTGCGGGGGTCCTCTCGGAGCGGCTGGAGCCACCGGCGCTGGTGTGTGCAGACTGTGGCCGCGCCTACCCGGTGCGCGAAGGGATCCCGGTGATGCTGATCGACGAGGCGCGCCAACTGGACGATTAAGCGCCATTCCCTTTCTTTGTTTCAAAAATACTCAATAAACCCGATGGCGCAGCCGAGGGCCTGACCCAAAGAGAAGTTGTGCTATTTTTGCAACTTTCAGCGTCTGGCCGTCCAGGGCCAGCTCGGTGAGCTGATAAAACTCATCATGGGCGACGACCCGCGCGGTCAAAATGCCGCCAGTGTCGCGCTGGCCGGTGAAGGGGTGCAAATCGACCCGGCTCATAATCGCCTCGGTGGGGCCTTGGGCGACGACCTTGCCGGCCTCGACGAACTGGCCCGAGGCGAGGGTTGCGTAGTACATGGCGAAGATCGCCAGCAGCATCAGCACCGAGCCCAGCAAGGTGTAGAGGAAGAACTTGAAGGCGGCGTAAACCCGGTGCGGCCCGCCCCAGACGCCGATAATCAGGAACATGGGGATCAGCACCGCCTCGAAGAAAATGTAGAAGAGAACGATGTCGAGCGAGCTGAACATGCCGATCATCATGGTCTCAAGGGCCAGGAAGGCGATCATGTATTCCTTGACCCGGCTCTGAATGGCGTCCCAGCTGACGCCGATGGCGATGGGCGTCAGCAGGGTGGTGAGCATGACGAACCACAAGGAAATGCCGTCGAGGCCGACGTGGTAGGAGATTTTGTACTCGGGCATCCATTTCAATTGCTCGACGAACTGAAAATCAGCCGTGCCGTTCTTGAAATTGATCCACAGGAACAGCGACGCCAGGAAGGTGAAGACGGACGTCAGCAAAGCCACGTTGCGGCAATTGCGGGCCACCGCTTCTTTTTCCTCGCTGCGGATGAACAGCAGGAACAACACCCCCACAAAAGGCAGGAAGATCACCACGGAGAGGATGGGAAAATCGCTCATGATCGCCTCACCCCACGCCCGAGAACAGATACCAGGTAATCAAAACCACCACTCCGCCCAGCATGGCGAAAGCGTAATGGTAGAGATATCCCGACTGCAACCGCGCCATCCGCCGCGCCAGTTTCAAGGTGGCCGCGGCGACGCCGTCGGGGCCGACGCCGTCGATCACGGCGCCGTCGCCGGTTTTCCAAAAAGCCCGGCCCAGCACGAACGCCGGCTTAACGAACAGAAAGTCATAAAGCTCGTCAAAGTACCACTTGTTGAGAAGGAACTTGTGCAAGCCTTTGAAGGTGTTCGCCAAGGCCCCGGGAATTCCGGGCGCCAGAATGTACATGACAAAGGCCAGCGCAATGCCGCCCACGCCCACCACAAGGGGCGCCAGCTTGACCCAGCCGGGAACATGATGGGCCGCCTCGAGGGCGTCGTGAGCGGGAAGGATCAGGATCGAGCCGCCCCAGAAATCGTCGGCGGCGCCGCCGACGAAGTACTCATAACCGATATAGCCCGCGAAGGCGGCGCCGACGGCCAGCACCAGAAGCGGGATCAGCATCACCTTGGGCGATTCATGGATATGGTCCATCACTTTCTTAGAGGCCCGGGACTTGCCGTGGAAGGTCATGAACAGCAGGCGTCCAGAATAGAAAGCGGTCAGCAAGGCGGCGAGGACGCCGACCACGAAGGCGTAGGCGCCAACGCCTGTTTGCGAAGCGAAGGCCGCCTCAAGCACCATGTCCTTGGAAAAGAACCCGGAGAAGGGCGGAATGCCCACCAAGGCCAGGGAGCCGATCCACATCATGACGTAGGTAAAAGGAATCTTCCTGGCGATGCCGCCCATCTTGCGCATGTCCTGTTCGTCGGACATGGCGTGAATCACCGAACCGGCGCCCAGGAACAGCAACGCCTTGAAATAGGCGTGGGTCATCAGATGGAAAATTCCCGCCGGATAGGCAGAAACCCCAAGAGCGAAAAACATGTAGCCCAACTGGGAGCAGGTGGAATAGGCGATCACCCGCTTGATGTCGTTCTGCACGCAGCCGATGGTGGCGGCGAAGATGGCGGTTGAGCCGCCGACGATGGTGACCACCGCCAAGGCGGTGTCCGAGTACTCGAACAAGGGCGACATGCGCGCCACCAGGAAGACTCCGGCGGTGACCATGGTGGCGGCGTGGATCAAGGCGGAAACCGGCGTCGGGCCCTCCATGGCGTCTGGCAGCCAAGTGTGCAGTCCCAACTGGGCCGACTTGCCCATGGCGCCGAAGAAAAGCAGCAGGCTGATCACGGTCAAGGCGTGATATTCGGAGCCCAAAAAGGTCATGGTATCCGCCGCCTTACCGGGCGCCGCGGTGAAAATGACGTCGAAGTTGACCGAATCAAACAGAAGGAATATGGCGAAAATCCCCAAGAGGAAGCCGAAGTCTCCCACCCGGTTGACGACAAAGGCCTTGATGGCGGCGGCGTTGGCCGCCGGCCTGTCATACCAGAACCCGATCAGCAGGTAGGACATGACGCCGACGCCTTCCCATCCGAAGAAAAGCTGAACCAGATTGTCCGAAGTGACCAGCATGTACATGAAGAAGGTGAACAGGCTGAGATAGGACATGAAACGCGGAACCGAGGAATCATGGTGCATGTAGCCGATGGAATAGACATGGATCATGGTCGAGGTGATGGACACGGTCAGCAGCATTACCGCCGTCAAGGTGTCGAGCCTCAGCGCCCAGGACACCTCCATAGCGCCGGAGTCGATCCAATTGAGCAACTCGATAGTCACCGGCCCGGAGCCGAACACGATGTCATAGAACAAGTTCATGGCCAGCAAGGCCGACAGCATCATGCAGCCGCAGGTGATCCACTGGGCGATCTTGTCGTGGCGCGCCTTGACCGTCTTGCTGGCGGGCGCGGCGAAGGCCAGCGCTCCAGCGAAAAACGCCCCAAACAACGGAAGGAAAACGACGGCTGTGTACATCTTCTTATCAGCCTTTCATCACGTTGATGTCTTCAACGGCGATGGAGCCGCGGTTGCGGAAGAAGGCCATCAATATCGCCAACCCGATGGCCGCCTCGGCGGCCGCCACGGTCAAGATGAACATGGCGAAGACTTGGCCGACCAAATCGTTCAATTCGGCCGAGAAGGCCACCAGATTGATGTTCACGGCCAGCAGAATCAACTCGATGGACATCAAGATGACGACCACGTTCTTGCGGTTCAGGAAAATCCCGAAAATGCCCAGAACGAACAGGATGGCGGAAAGACTCATGTAATGCGACAGGCCGATTTCAAACATTAGATCCCCTTCCCCGATTCCACTTTGCGCGTTTTGGCGGAGTCCTCGGCGCGGCGCCTGATCTGGTCGGAAACCTTCTGTTTCAGAACGCCGTCGCGCTGGCGATGGGACAACACGATGGCGCCGATCATGGCCACCAGCAGGATCAACCCCGCCGCCTGGAACAGGTAAATGTAATGGGTGTAGATCAGCGCCCCCAGGGCTTGCGTGTTGGACACCGTCTCAAGCGGCTGCATGGGAACCGCCACCCGGGCCGCGGCGTCGGGAGCCAATACCCAGCCGAAGCCCAGGGCCAAAAGCTCAACCAGCAAAATCAGGCCGATCAGGCCGCCAAACGGCAGATATTGAAGAAACCCTTGGCGCAGCTCGACGAAATTGATGTCCAGCATCATCACCACGAACAGGAACAGCACCGCAACCGCGCCGACGTAGACGATGACCAGGATCATGGCCAGGAACTCGGCCCCCAGCAGCACGAACAGCCCCGCCGCATTGAAGAAGGCGAGAATCAGGAACAACACAGAGTGCACCGGATTGCGCGCCGAAATCACCATGACCCCTGAGGCCACGGCAATGCCCGCGAACATGTAAAACACCAATGCTTCGATCATCGTTCCCTCAAATCCTCAGCGATAGGGCGCATCGAGCGAAATGCGCGCGGCCAGTTCCGTTTCCCACCGATCGCCGTTGTCGAGCAGCTTTTGCTTGTCGTACAGAAGCTCTTCGTGGGTCTCGGTGGTGTATTCAAAGTTTGGCCCCTCGACAATGGCGTCCACCGGACAGGCCTCCTGACAATAACCGCAGAAAATGCACTTGGTCATGTCGATGTCGTAGCGGGTGGTGCGGCGGCTTCCATCCTCGCGCGGGGCGGCCTCGATGGTGATGGCCAGGGCCGGACAGACGGCCTCGCACAGCTTGCAGGCGATGCAGCGCTCTTCACCGTTGGGATAGCGGCGCAGCGCGTGTTCGCCGCGGAAGCGCGGGCTTAAGGGACCCTTTTCGTAAGGATAATTGATGGTCACCTTGGGCTTGAACATATAGCGGAGCGTCAACGCCATGCCGCTCAGAAGCTCGGTGAGAAAGACCGTTCGAATTGTGCGCCGGATAAAGCTCATGGTCCCCTACCCCGCCACCGGCAACAGATCAAAGGCCACAAGCACGCCCGAGACGATGGCCACCGCCGCCAGGGTGACCGGCAAAAACACCTTCCAGCCGAGGCGCATCAATTGGTCGTAACGGTAGCGCGGGAAGGAGGCCCGGACCCACAGAAAGATGAACAGCACAAAGGCGATCTTGAGGGCGAACCACACCGCGCCGGGGACCCAATTGAACGGCGCCATGTCGAACGGCGGCAGCCAGCCGCCAAGGAACAGGATGCTGGCCATGGCCGCCATCAGGATCATGAAGGCGTACTCGCCGAGGAAGAACAAGGCGAAGGTCATGCCCGAATACTCGACGTTGTAACCGGCCACCAGTTCCGCCTCCGCCTCGGGCAAATCGAAGGGATGGCGGTTGGTCTCGGCCAGAATGGAAATCATAAAGATCACCGCCATGGGAAGCAGCGGGATAACGAACCATATTTTCTTTTGAGCCAGGACGATATCGGTGAGGTTGAGCGACCCCGCGAGCAGCAGCACGGTAATGATGACGAAACCCATGGAGACCTCGTAGGACACCATCTGCGCCGCCGAGCGCAGCGCGCCGAGAAAGGCGTACTTGGAGTTGCTGGCCCAGCCCGCCATCAGGATGCCGTAGACCCCCAGCGACGAAATGGCGAAAAGATAGAGAACGCCGACGTTGATGTTGGCCAGAACCATGCCCTCGTCGAAGGGTATAACCGCCCACGCCACCAGCGAAAGAATAAAAGTCAGCATGGGGGCGATGATAAAAACGCCCCGGTTGGCGCGGGTGGGAAGGATGGTCTCCTTCAGCAACAGCTTGACGCCGTCGGCTATCGGCTGCAACAGGCCAAACGGCCCCACCACGTTGGGGCCGCGGCGAAGCTGCATGGCGCCGATCACCTTGCGCTCGGCGTAGGTGAGATAAGCCACCGCGATCAGCAAGGGCAGCACAATCGCCACGATCTTGATGACGATCCAAGCCACCGGCCAGATATATGAATCCCAAAGCTCAACCATCGGTCCCGGTCTTTCGTGTATTTGCGGGCGCCATGGCGTCCGTGCAGGCGGCCATGGTGACCGAGGCGCGGCTGATGGGGTCGGTCATGTAGAAATTGTCAATGGGCGACTGGAAGGGACCCGGGACCAGCTTGCCGCCCGCCCCAAAGGCGCCCCAGCCGGCGGTCTTGACCTTGCCGATGGCGGAAAAGACGGAATTTCCCATGGCCATGGCGGCGCGCAACTCCGCCAGCGCGCCGTAAGGCAACGTCTTGCCCATAACATCGGAGAGGGCGCGGATGATTTTCCAGTCCTCGCGGGCCTCTCCCGGCGGGAAAACGGCCAGATTGGTTTGCTGCGCCCGGCCCTCGGCGTTGACGTAGGTGGCGTTTTTCTCGGTATAGGCGGCGCCGGGAAAAATGACGTCGGCGGCGCAAGCTCCGGCGTCGCCGTGATGGCCCTGATAAACCACGAAGGCGTCCTTCAAGCCGTCCATTTCGATCTCATCGGCGCCCAGCAGATAGACCGCCTTCACCTCGGAGCTGTCGAGGATGCCGGAAACGTCCAGGCCGCCCGCGCCCGGAACGAAGCCGACGTCGAGGCCGCCCACCCGGGCCGCCGCCGTGTGCAAGACGTTAAAGCCGTTCCAGTCCTTGCCGACCATGCCTGATGTCTCGGCGATCCTGCGGGCGAGCGAGAGAACGGCGCCGCCGTCGCTCCGCGTCAACGCCCCCATGCCGACGATCAGCATCGGCCTTTCGGCGCTTTTAAGAACCTTTGCGAAGCCATGGGAGCCGGAAGCGATTGCTTCCAAAAGATCGGAGTCATTGCCTAAATATTTGACTTGATAAGTTAAATCAACTTCAGGCCCAACGGAGGCTGCTTGAAAGCCGCCCATGCGAGAACGCTTTCTCAGGCGCGCGTTGATGATCGGCGCCTCCAGCCGCGGGTTGACTCCGATGAGAAGGCAGACGTCGGCCCGTTCGATCCCGGCGATGGTGGTGTTGAAGATATAACCGGCGCGACGGGAAGCGCCGATGGCGGCGCCGTCCTGGCGGCAGTCAATATTGGGAGAGCCCGCCGCCTTCATCAAATCCTTCAAGGCCGTCATCGACTCAGCATCCGCCATGTCGCCGGCGATGGCGGCGATTTGACGGCCCTTGAGGCCCTTGAAGCCGGCGGCGGCGGCGGCCAGGGCCTCGTCCCACGATGCGGGCTGGAGCTTGCCCCCGCGGCGCACGAAAGGGGTATCCAGGCGCTGGCGCTTGAGGCCGTCATAGGCGAAGCGGGTCTTGTCGGAAATCCACTCCTCGTTGACGTCCTCGTTGATGCGGGGAAGGATGCGCATGACCGCCTGTCCCCGGGCGTCGACGCGGATATTGCTGCCGACGGCGTCCATGACGTCGATGGACTCGGTCTTTTTCAGCTCCCAGGAGCGCGCCGTGAAGGCGTAGGGCTTGGAAGTCAGCGCCCCCACCGGGCAAAGGTCGATGATGTTGCCGGACAGCTCGGAGCTCAACACCTTCTCAACATAGGTCCCCACCTCCATGTGGGCGCCGCGGCCGATGCCGCCGAGCTCGGGAACCCCGGCCACCTCGCGGCAAAAGCGGATGCAGCGGGTGCAATGGATGCAGCGCGTCATGACGGGCTTGATGAGGGGGCCGTAGGCCTTTTCCTTCACCGCCCGCTTTTCCTCGGTGTAGCGGCTGCGGTCCATGCCGTAGTTCATGGCGATGTCCTGAAGGTCGCACTCGCCGCCCTGGTCGCAGATGGGACAGTCCAGCGGATGGTTGATGAGCAGGAACTCCATCACCGCCTGGCGCATTTTTTGGACTTTTTCGGTATTGGTGCGGATCACCATGCCGTCGGCCACCGGCATGGCGCAGGCCGCCACCGGCCGCGGCGCGCGCTCCATCTCCACCAGGCACATGCGGCAGTTGCCCGAGATAGACAGGCGCTCGTGGTAGCAGAAGCGGGGAACCTCGATGCCCAATTGGTCGCAGGCCTGGATCACGGTCAGCCCCGGGTCCACCTCCACTTCCGCGCCATTTATGGTCAGCTTAGGCATAATCTAAGTCCTCAAGCCCCATTATATTCATTGATCCGGCGCTCGATCTCGGGCCGGAAGTTGCGAATCAAACCTTGGATGGGCCACGCCGCCGCATCGCCGAGGGCGCAAATGGTGTGTCCCTCCACCTGACGGGTGACTTCCTCCAGAAGATCGATCTCCTCGATGGCGGCGTCGCCTTTGGTCATGCGCCGCATCATGCGCGCCATCCAGCCCGTTCCCTCGCGGCACGGCGTGCATTGGCCGCAGCTTTCATGGGCGTAGAAGCTGGACAGGCGGGCGATGGCGCGGACGATGTCGGTGGACTTGTCCATGACGATCACCGCCGCCGTGCCGAGGCCTGTCTTGACCTCCTTGAGGGAGTCGAAATCCATGAGCACGGTGTCGCACTCAGGCTTGGTGATGTTGGGGGTGGAGCAGCCGCCGGGGATCACCGCCATCAGGTTGTCCCAGCCGCCACGGACGCCGCCGGCGTGCTTTTCGATGAGCTCCTTCAAGGGAATCCCCATCTCCTCCTCGACGACGCACGGGGCGTTGACGTGGCCGGAAACGGCGAACAGCTTTGTGCCGGTGTTGTTGGGACGGCCAAGGCCTGAAAACCACGACGCGCCGCGGCGCATGATGTCCGGCGTCACGGCGATGGATTCGACGTTGTTGACGGTTGTCGGACAGCCGTAGAGGCCGACGTTGGCGGGGAACGGCGGCTTCATGCGGGGCTGGCCCTTCTTGCCCTCCAGGCTCTGGATCAGAGCCCCTTCCTCGCCGCAGATATAGGCGCCCATGCCGCGATGGATGATAAAATCGAAATCCCAGCCCGAGCCGCAGGCGTTCTTGCCGATCAAGCCGGCCTCATAGGCCTCGTCGATGGCCCGCTGTAGGACTTCGGTCTCGCGGTAAAATTCGCCGCGAATGTAGATGTAGGACGCATTGGCCGCCATGGCGAAAGAGGCCAGCAAGGCGCCTTCCACCATCATGTGGGGCTCGTTGCGCAGGATTTCGCGGTCCTTGCAGGTGCCAGGCTCGCCCTCATCGGCGTTGACCACCAGGAAATGGGGGCGCTCACCAACTTCCTTGGGCATGAAGGACCACTTCATGCCGGTGCTGAAGCCGGCGCCGCCGCGGCCGCGCAGACCGGATTCCTTGACCTCGTTGACCATCCACTCACGGCCCTTGGCCATCAGCTCCTTGGTTCCGTCCCAGACGCCGCGCTTGCGCGCTCCGGCCAAGCTGACGTCCTCGAAGCCGTAGATATTGGGGAAAATGCGGTCCTTGTCCTTCAACACCTAGGCCCCCTTCCCCTTATAAGTAATTGGCTCGCATCCCTTGCGCGCGTTCTGGGGGCCGGGCTTGGGCGTTCCGCCGTTTTTAAGCTCTTTCAAGATTTTGGCGGCGCTTTTAGCGTCCAGGTCTTCGTAATAGTCGTCGTTGATCTGCATCATCGGCGCGTTGACGCAGGCGCCCAGGCACTCGACCTCGGTCAGGGTGAACATGCCGTCGTCTGTGGTCTCGCCGAAATCGATTCCCAACTCCTTGCGGCAGGCCGCCTCCACATCGTCCGATCCGCGAAGCAGGCAACAGATGTTGGTGCATACCTGCACATGGCGCCGGCCCACGGGTTTAAGGTTGTACATGGTGTAGAAGTTGGCCACTTCATAGACGCGGATGGGCTCCATGCCCAAGACCTCGGCCACATGGTCCATGGCCGCCAACGGCAGCCAGCCGTCGTGCTGGCGCTGCGCCAGGTCAAGCAAGGGCATCACCGCGCTGTTCTGACGGCCTTCGGGATACTTGGCCATATGCTGCTTGGCGCGCGTCAAGTTTTCGCCGGTGAAGGCGAAGCTTTTGGGCTGTTCAAAGGCGCTCATCGATCGACCTCGCCGAAAACGATGTCAAGCGAGCCCAGGTTGGCCACCGCGTCGGCCAGCATATGCCCCTTGGACAGCAGCTCCATGGACTGCAAGTGAGCGAATCCCGGGGCGCGGACCTTGCAGCGGTAGGGCCGGTTTGTGCCGTCGGAAACCAGATAGACGGCGAATTCGCCCTTGGGCGCCTCGACGGCGGTGTAGGTTTCGCCCTTGGGCACGTGGTAGCCCTCGGTGGTGAGCTTGAAGTGATGGATCAGCGCCTCCATGGAGGTCTTCATTTCGGTGCGCGGCGGCGGCGAGATTTTGTGGTCGTTCACCATGACCGGCCCCGCCGGCATTTTCTCCAGGCATTGCTTGACGATCTTGAGGCTTTCGCGGACTTCAAGAATGCGCACCAGATAGCGGTCGTAGCAATCGCCGTTGGAGCCGACGGCGATGTCGAAGTCCATCTTTTCATAGACGTCGTAGGGCTGGGACTTGCGCAAGTCCCAAGGAACCCCGGCGGCGCGCAGGTTGGGGCCGCTATAGCCCCAGTCCAGGGCCTGCTCGGCGGTGATGGCGCCGATATCGACGGAGCGCTGCTTGAAGATGCGGTTCTCGGTGAGCAACGTCTCGCAATCGTCCATCACCTTGGGGAAACGCTCGGCCCAGGCGGCGATGTCGTCGGCCAGCCCGTCGGGCATATCGGCGGCGACGCCGCCGGGCCGGAAATAGGCCATGTGCATGCGGGCGCCGCTGACCCGCTCGCAAAACTCCATCAGGTGCTCGCGCTCTTCAAAGCCCCACAGCATGGGCGTCATGGCGCCGATGTCCATGGCGTAGGCGCAGATGGTGAAAAGGTGGTTGAGCAGACGGCCAATCTCGGCGTACAGCACGCGGATGTACTGCCCCCTGGGCGGGGCCTCTATCCCTAACAGCTTCTCCACGGCAAGGGCGTAGGCGTGCTCCTGGTTCTGGGGCGAGACGTAATCGAGACGGTCGAAATAAGGAACCGCCTGCACGTAGGTCTTGTGCTCGATCAGCTTCTCGGTGCCCCGGTGCAGCAGGCCGATATGGGGATCGGCGCGGTCGATGACCTCGCCGTCCATCTCCAGCACAAGACGCAACACCCCGTGGGCCGCAGGATGCTGCGGCCCGAAGTTGAGGGTGTAGTTCTTGATCTGGGTGTTGGCCATCAAGCGTCCCCTTCCGCCTTTTCGTCGACGGCAAGCTCGACCTCGGATCCCTCCCAGGGGCTGAGGAAGTCAAAGCCGCGAAATTCCTGTGGCAGCTTGACCGGCTCATAGGCCACCCGCTTCTTCTCGTCGTCGTAGCGCACCTCGACATAACCGCTGAGGGGAAAGTCCTTGCGCAGGGGATGCCCCTCGAAGCCGTAATCGGTAAGGATGCGCCTGAGGTCCGGGTGGCCGGAGAAAAATACGCCGAAAAGGTCCCAGGCCTCGCGCTCGAACCAATTGGCGGAGCTGAAGACGGCGGTGACCGAAGGAACCGGAACATCCTCCGAGGTTTGAACCTTGACGCGGACGCGGCGGTTGTGGGTGAGGCTGAGCAGGTTGTAGACCACCTCGAAACGCTCTTCGCGTTCCGGGTAATCGGCGCCGCAAACATCCATCAACTGCTTGAACTTGCAGTGGGCGTCGTCGCGCAAGAAGGCCAGCACCTTGACGATGTGCTCCCTCTCCGCCTTAACGCACAGTTCACTGTTGACGACCTCGAAGCTCGGCGCCTCCTTTGGCAACGCGCCGATAATAAACTCCCCGAGATCCAGTAACGCCTGGTCCATTCTCCCTCCCACTGGGCCTTAATTAATTTATTGTATACGTTCGGATTATCGCCACAGCGTTCCGGTCCGCTTAATTTTCTTTTGTAATTGCAAAATTCCGTAGATCAAGGCCTCCGCCGTCGGCGGGCAGCCGGGAACGTAGACGTCAACCGGCACAATTCGGTCACAGCCTCTGACCACGGCGTAGGAGTAATGATAGTAGCCGCCGCCGTTGGCGCACGACCCCATGGAAATGACATAACGGGGTTCGGCCATCTGGTCGTAGACCTTGCGGAAGGCCGGCGCCATCTTATTGGTCAAGGTGCCGGCGACGATCACCACGTCCGACTGGCGCGGGCTGGGCCGGAAGACGACGCCGAAACGGTCCATATCGTAGCGGCTGACGGCGGCGTGCATCATCTCGACGGCGCAACAGGCGAGGCCGAAGGTCATCGGCCACAAGGAGCCGGTGCGCACCCAGTTGACAAGCCCATCGAGGCTGGCGGTGACGAACCCCTTGTCCATCAATTCGCCCTGAACCTTGTCAAGAAGGGCGTCCTGGCCGCTTCCCGGGGAAAGCGGCCCGGAAGCGTCCCCTGAAGCGTCCAGAACGGATTTTTGCGTCACTCCCATTCCAGAGCCCCCATGCGCCATTCGTAAATGAAGCCGATGGTCAGAATTCCAAGAAAGATCATCATCGACCAGAAGCCGAAAACGCCGAGCGTCCCCAAGGAGACGGCCCACGGAAACAGAAACGCCACCTCAAGGTCGAAGATAATGAAAAGGATGGCCACAAGGTAAAACCGCACGTCGAATTTATGGCGCGAGTCCTCAAAGGGCTCGAAGCCGCATTCGTAGGCTGAGTTCTTCTCCGCGTCGGGGTGCTGGCTGGCGATAATGTAGGACGCCCCCAAGGCGACGGCGGCGATCACAATGGCGATGCCGAGAAAAATCAATATGGGCAGGTATTCTTGAAGCATCGCATCCATTAAGCAAACCTTCCCGGTCTTTATTGCCAGTCAAACTAGTTATTTATTGCCGGCCGCCGTTATTGAAGGAGGATGGCGGGAGTGACGGGACTCGAACCCGCGGCCTCCGGCGTGACAGGCCGGCGCTCTAACCAAACTGAGCTACACCCCCATCGAAACACGACCTGATTTTCAGGTTCATGTAATCTACAGCCCCGACGGGAGTCAAGGCTGAGACCCCGCAGCCGTGATAACAACTGCGTTATTTCCCATAAAAAGCGGTGGTGGGCGGTGAGGGGCTCGAACCCCCGACATCCACGGTGTAAACGTGGCGCTCTCCCAACTGAGCTAACCGCCCTAACAAAAGAGAATATAAGGGCGGCGCCGTCTTGGCGTCACCCGAAAAAAACACCGGCCGCCCCATATAAGGAAGCAACCGGCGCGCATGTTCATTGAAAACCGGGCTCGTGGCCGCATCAAGCGTATTGGCCGTCGCTTTGGGACGCAGCTTTGGCTACGCCCCGCGGCCCTTTCCTCGACTTCGGCCGAAATCGCTCTAGTTGACGGCGTCCTTCAGTCCCTTGCCCGCTTTGAACTTGGGCTGATTTGAGGCGGCGATCTGGATGGGTTCGCCGGTGCGCGGGTTACGGCCCTGACAGGCCTCGCGGCGCGTCACCCTGAAGGAGCCAAAACCAACAAGACTAACCTCATTTCCGCCGCTCAAAGAATTGGTGATGGCGGTGAAAATAGCGTCAACGACCTTGGCTGCGTCAGCCTTTGTCATACCGGCGCTGCCGGCGACGGCTGCAACTAATTCACTCTTGTTCAAATCATGGCCCCCTTTCCTGTGTCAAAATTAATAATAAAGTTTAACAAGAAACCTTAGAAAAAAACCGTTAACGTCCTTAAGTTTTAAACGGCCTTGCCTGGGCCGTCAATTGATGACCCCTTCTTATCCCCATATTTATTGCCGTTTTAAAAACGTGGGATCAGCAACGGGAAAAAGGGTTAATGGGTTATGACGCCGCCGGACTCTTCGTCATCAGGGTGAGAGGAAGCGAGGGCGTTGGCCGCCAATTCATCCTCCTCGGTCCATTCGATGGGCGTCAGGGGGGCAACCAACGCGTTCTCCAGGACTTCGCCGACGTCGGAAACCGAGATGATTTCAAGGCCCCGTTTCACGTTGTCGGGTATCTCGGCCAAGTCTTTTTCATTCTCCTTGGGGATCAACACCGTTGTAATCCCGCCACGCAAGGCGGCGAGAAGCTTTTCCTTCAATCCGCCGATGGGAAGCACCCGTCCGCGCAAGGTGATCTCTCCGGTCATGGCCAAATCCTTGCGCACGGCGATGCCGGTGAGGACGGAAACAATCGACGTCACCATGGCGACGCCGGCGGAGGGACCGTCCTTGGGCGTCGCCCCCTCCGGCACGTGAACGTGGATGTCTTTTTGTTGATACACGGTGGGCTTGACGCCGAACAGCACCGAGCGCGACTGCACCAGGGACTTGGCCGCCTGGATGGACTCCTGCATGACGTCGCCGAGTTTTCCGGTGATGGTCATCTTGCCCTTGCCTGGAATCATCAACGCCTCGATGGTCAACAACTCGCCGCCGACCTCGGTCCAGGCCAGGCCGGTGGTGACGCCCACCAAGTCCTCCAATTCCACTTGACCGTATCGGTAACGGCGCACGCCCGCGAATTTCCCGAGGTTACGGCGGGTGATGGCGATGTTTTTATACTCGCCCATCAGGATTTCCTTGATCGCCTTTCGGGTCAGGTTGGCGATTTCGCGCTCCAGGTTCCGCACCCCGGCCTCGCGGGTGTAGTAGCGGATGATGTCGCGCAAGGCGGAATCGGAAATGGACCATTCGGTCTTTTTCAGCCCATGCAGCTTCATCTGCTTGGCGATCAGGTGGCGTTTGGCGATTTCCACCTTTTCATCCTCGGTGTAGCCCGAGATGCGGATGATCTCCATGCGGTCGAGCAAGGGCGGCGGAATGTTCATGGTGTTGGCGGTGGTCACGAACATGACGTCGGAAAGATCGTAATCGACCTCAAGGTAATGGTCATTGAAGGCGGAATTCTGCTCCGGGTCCAGGACCTCCAAGAGAGCGCTCGCCGGGTCGCCGCGCCAGTCCTGGCCGATTTTGTCCACCTCGTCCAGCAGGAACAAGGGATTGGAGGCCTTGGCTTTCTTCATGCTCTGAATGACCTTGCCGGGCATAGAGCCGATATAGGTGCGCCGGTGGCCGCGGATTTCCGACTCGTCGCGAACGCCGCCCAAGGACATGCGCACGAAATTGCGCCCGGTGGCGCGGGCGATGGACTTGCCCAAAGAGGTCTTGCCGACGCCGGGCGGTCCGACCAGGCAGAGAATGGGCCCCTTGACCTTGTTGGTGCGTTGTTGCACGGCCAGGTATTCGAGGATGCGCTCCTTGACCTTTTCCAGCCCATAATGATCGGCGTCCAACACCTTGTGGGCTTCCTTGATGTCCTTCTTGACGCGGCTGCGTTTTTTCCAGGGAATGCCGAGCATCCAATCCAGATAGTTCCTGACCACCGTGGACTCGGCGGACATGGGGCTCATGGACCGCAGTTTCTTAAGCTCGGACAGGCATTTCTCGCGGGCTTCCTTACTCAGCTTGGTGTTCTTGATGCGCTCATCGAACTCCTGTGATTCGTCGCGGCCGTCCTCGGTGTCGCCCAACTCCTTCTGGATCGCCTTGAGTTGCTCGTTGAGATAATACTCGCGCTGGGTTTTCTCCATCTGCCGCTTGACCCGGTTGCGGATCTTTTTTTCCACCTGAAGAACGCCGATTTCCGATTCCATGTGGGCGTAGACTTTCTCCAGCCGTTGGGCGACGGACTCGACCTCGAGCAATTCCTGCTTCTCCGAAATCTTCAGGGCCAAATGAGAGGCCACGGTATCCGCAAGCTTGCTTGAGTCCTCGATTTGGTTAACTGAAACAAGGGCTTCCGGCGGAATTTTCTTGTTAAGCTTGATGTACTGCTCAAACTGGGAAACCACCGAACGCGACAAGGCCTCCAATTCCTGGTGCTCGCATTCCGTTTCCTCGACAATCGTCGCGTAGGCCTGGAAAAAGGATTCATTGCCGGTGTAGCTTTCGACGCGGGCGCGCTGGCCGCCCTCCACCAACACCTTGACGGTGCCGTCGGGCAGCTTGAGAAGCTGCAAAACCGTGGAGATCGTGCCGACGGTAAAGATGTCATCGGTGGTCGGATCGTCCTGGGCGGCGTTCTTTTGGGCGAGCAGCAAGATCTTCTTATCGTCCTTCATGACGTCCTCTAGGGCGCACACGGACTTCTCGCGGCCAACGAACAGCGGCACGATCATATGCGGAAAGACCACGATATCGCGTAAGGGAAGGACAGGGAAAAGCTCTTCATCAGACATGAAAGACATTGAACCTCTAAACGTCATTAACGAAAAAATAAGAATTAAACGTCGGCAAATACAAAAGTAGGGATCGCCGCCTCAGTGCGCAAGGGGGAGTTCGCGTGAAGGACTCTTCTAAGCGCTGGTCTCCATGTCCTCGCGGCGATCGGAATAGATGTAAAGGGGCGTCGAGTTGTCCTCGGCGACCTCCTGATTGATGACCACCTCCTCAACGCCTTCAAAGGCGGGAAGGTCGAACATCGAGTCAAGCAGGATGTTCTCCATGATCGAGCGCAAGCCCCGGGCGCCGGTTTTCCTGGCGACGGCCTTCTTGGCGATGGTCTCCAGCGCGCCGCTGGAGAAGGTCAGACGGACGTCCTCCATTTCAAACAAGCGCTGATATTGCTTGACCAACGCGTTCCTTG
>CAJXGZ010000021.1 GCA_913053795.1 uncultured Rhodospirillales bacterium
ATGCCTTGCCCGTTCTTTTTATTGGATTTGAAAGAGTCCGCGCCCCTTGTACAATCAACGCCATGAACGCCAAGGACGCCTGGATCGTCATCACCGCCTTCAACGAGGCTCCGGTTATTGCCGGGGTGCTCGCCGATGTGCTGAAGCGCCGCCCCCATGTAGTGGTGGTGGACGACGGCTCAAAAGACGGCTCCGGCGAAATCGCCTTGACCGCCGGGGCGTCTGTTTTGCGCCATCCGGTGAATTTGGGCGCGGGCGCCGCCCAGCAGACCGGCATCGACTACGCCTTGAGCCGAGGCGCTAAAATTATCGTCACCTTCGACGCCGACGGCCAGCACATGGCCAGCGACATTGACGCCTTGGTGGCGGACTTGCAAAAAGCCGGGACCGATTTCGCGCTGGGCAACCGCTTTAAAGGTCATGTTGAAAACATGCCGCTTATGCGGCGGATCGTTCTAAAGATGGCGGTCCTGTTCACCGTTTTCTCCACCGGTCTGAAAATGACGGACGCCCATAACGGCTTGCGGGCGATGACCGCCGAAGCCGCCAGGAAAATCCGTTTCAGACAGAACCGCATGGCTCACGGCTCGGAGATCATCGAGCAGATCGCCAAGCTCAAGCTGAGCTACGTCGAGACGCCGGTGACCATCCGCTATACGGACTACAGCCTGAAGAAAGGGCAATCCTCGCTAAACGCCATAAACATTCTCTTCGAATTGATATCAGAGAGGATATTGAAATGACCATTCAAGTTATTCTCACCTTTGGACTGGCGCTGATCATTCTGTACGGATTCGTGCAGAGGGATATCTCCAAGATCGTCAGCCGCCTGATCATCGCCACCGGGTCGGCCGGCGTTTATCTGGTTTGGCTCCCCGATCAAACGACTGTTCTCGCCCGGATGATGGGCGTCACGCGCGGCGCCGATCTGCTCTTTTACTGCTGGATACTGATCAGCATGTTCCTGATCATCAACCTGCACGCCAAGAGCCGCATGAACCTTCGCCTGATCACCGAACTCACCCGTCAGGCGGCCCTCGCCAATCCCAAAATCCCCCCCCAAGCTCCTCCGCCAAGCGACAAGCCCGGCAATTCTTCATGACGGCTGTGGTCGCATTCAGGTGGGTCGTCCTGGTCATGAGCCTGGGCGTCGCCGTCTTTAACAACTACCCCGCTTTTCTCAGCGACTTCGTGGTCACCGACGACGCCCGCGCCAACATCTTCTGGTTTCACAGTTTGAACGATCCGGAATTGCTGCAAAACGACCTTCTCACTGATTTCGCCGTGTATTACGAAGCCACCGGCGTCAAATATCTGTACACGCTGGCCAGCGCCGTCATGGACCCGTTCCTGCTGGAAAAAATCGTTCCCATCGTCCTCTACGTTCTCGTCGGGTTCATATTGTATGAATTGGGCGTGTTTCTTCGCGGTCCCTATTGCGGGTTCCTGTTCGCGCTTTTTTTTGTCGTCTATCCGGGCCATCTCGAGGCCTTCAACGCCGGGTACTCCAGAATCTTCGCCTATCCGGGAGCGGTTCTGTGCATCTATTTTCTGACCACGCGCCGGCCCCAACATATGCTGTGGCTTTCGCCGGTGATGGCGCTGTTTTATCCCATCGTCTTTTTGATTAATTCGCTGACCTATTTTTTCTGGGTGGTGATTAGAGTTGGCCGGAAGAAGGCTGGGATCGAACCGAGACGGCTGATCATCCAGTTCCTCATCGCCATGACCCTGTCCGCCGCGTTCGTGGTTCCCAAGTACGCCTTTTCCGACGAACGCTTCGGGCGGCTTCTCACCCACGAGGAAACCCTCGCCAATCCGGGCGCCTACAAGAACGGCAGAAACGTCATCCTGCCGCCCCAGCCGGTCCATGAAAAATACATCGACGCCTTGGACCAGCCCTTCGTCATCATCGCCTTTGTGGTCATTCTGTTATTGTTGAGGCGAAAGGCGCTGGACGTTCCGCTGGAGTTCTGGCTTTACATGGCCAGCGGCCTGATCCTTTATGAGCTGGCTTATGTTTTTCTGCTCAAGCTCTATTTTCCTTACAAATATTTCCGCTACTCCTTTCCCTTCGTCATGTTTTTCATCATCGCCTTGGGGCTGGGGAGAATAGTGGAGCGGGCGCCCAGCGTCGCGGCTCGGATCGCATTGCTGGCTTTCCTGACCGGCGCCGGCCACTTCTTCTACGGCTCCAATCTGCGCCCGGGCGTGTCCATGGACGATTACAGCCCGGCCAAGCCTTTGTACGACCATTTGAAGACCCTCCCCAAGGACGCCTTGATCGCCGCGCCTCCATACCTGTCGGACGGCATTCCTTTGTTCGCGGCCAGAAAAGTTTTTTTTAATCATGAACTGGCTTCTCCCTGGTTCACCGGGTACGCCCGCCTGATCAAGGAAAGAATCGAGGATTTTTATTTCGCCTATTACTCGGACAAGCCGGAAGATTTCGCCCGCCTCAAAAAGAAGCACGGCGTCGATTACATCATCGCCGATGACAGGGATTTCAAAAAACTGGACCGCCGCCGGTTCTATATCAACCCCTACAACGATTTCATCAAGGCGCGGGCGAGGGAGAATAAAGGCCGTCACTATCTGCCGAGCCGCCTGAAAGGGCTCTCACAATTCAGGTTCGGCCATTACTATGTAATCGACCTTGAACAGGATAGTTTCCAGGATTGATAAGCGCCCAGGAGGAGCAGGCATTCGGCGGCTATTTTGGTGGCTTCCTCTAACAGCGACAGCATGTTGTGAAGGTTTTCATCAAGGATTATATCGCGCCGGTTGGTGAGGACGTCGGCGGCCACCATGGCGAGGAAAATAAGAATTCCCGGGACGACGAGCTTGCGGGCGACGGCAAGGTAGGGCGTCAAGCCGGACCTGAAGCGCCACATAAAATAAAAGCCCGCAAGTCCATAAAAAAGAACAATGAAGTCATCCAATCGGTCGGTCAGGTTGGTTTCCGGAATATCGAGGATTTCGTGGATCTTGAAATCGGCGTTTTCATGAATCATCAGGGTTTCGTCAAAGGCCAGGAACAGGAACCCCAACGCCATCAACGCCCAAATAAGAGAGCCGGAGCTCCAGACCGGTCCGGAATGACGCAGCCGGTCCCTCTCATGGATGATCCAGCAATAAACGGCGATGGCCACCAGTTGAAAGGACGACCAAAACGTGATGAGCCGGCCCTCCTGGAAATAGTGGAAAACGTCCCCTTGCCCGTGGCCGTAGATAACCGCCAACACGAACACAAGGACGTTAAAGGAAACGATGAACAGCGGAAAAGCCATCACGGCGTATTGGTCCAAACCGTATAACAGTGGGCTTTTGAGTCAACGAGCTTGTATTTTGGCGACAGGATCTCGTCTTCCCCTCTCGGGTGCAAATAGACCACCCAGATTTTCCTAGGATTGGATTGCAAGGATTTGCCGATGTTGTCCATGACCTCTCTAAAGACGCTCATGTGGAACGGGTCGAAGAAATAGAAAACATTAATCTCAGGCTCCACCTTATAGGCCCGCGCATCACTGTTGATGATATCATAATTTATGGTCTTTTTGGTGATGGTGCGCCGCCGCGCCAGATTTTCCTCGGCGGCGCGGCAGAGTTTTTCAGACGCTTCAACGCCGATAATCTTCTTAAAGCCGTACTCCGCCGCCAGCACCAAAGCCCGCCCCTTGCCGGAGCCGAAATCGATGAAAACGCTGTTGGCGAAATCCAGGTTCAACTTTGAAAACACAAGGTTGAAGAAAACGCTGTTGCTGCCTTGATGGCGGACCGCCGTGGTCTTGAGCCTTTGCTCAACGTCGCTTTGGTCGCCGCTGCGCCGAGAGGTGTCGACGCCGTGTTTCTTGTCGAACCTCAACTCGGCGTAAATGGTTTTGACGGTGAGGACGAGGCCGCGCTTGGTCAATGAGAACCACACGTCCTTAATGTTGGTCCACAAAAAGCTCATTGGGGCGCTTCCAAGTCGAGCAAAAAGAAATTGTCGTGGATTTTCTTAACCTTGATTTCCTTATCCCTCTCCACCCCGTTGATGCCTCTCCCGATTCCGACGTATTCGAAGATAACGGCCTTTTTCAGCCCGAACTTATTGATCAGTTCGTGATCCCATTTTTTTGCGTAATAGACTGTTGTCCCCTGGGGGTAGAGTCCGGCGCGCTCCCAAATTTTCGAGAACTCTCCCTTATAATAATTGCTCAAGTAGACCAACGTGTTGTCGTGGCTGGGGAGGTGCTCGCGGATCATGTCGAGGTTTCGGAGCTGGCGCCCTTGATGCCCCATTACGCGGAGGTTGTCGTATTCAGGCAGCTGAATGTATGGCCGAGCCAAGGCGTAAAAAGCCGGATGATTGTAATAAAAGATGGTGAAGGCGTTGAACAAAACAAAAGCGCACATGAACGACTTGCGCCACGGGGGGGCGAGACGCCTCAAACTGGCGGCGGCGAGCCAGGCCAGAAGCGGGGCCGCGAGCAGAAAATACCGGATATTGTACTTGCTTCCCTCGTAATAAAGGATGGGAAGAATGAGGATGAAGGGCAGCAGCAGCCACTCACGGCGGCCGGGATAGTTTTGCCAACACAAGGCCAAGGGAAACATCAAGCCAAGGGAAACCCAAAGGTATTGAGTGAACATGAGGACGTTGCCGGCGATAATATCGACGCGGTCTTCGCCGCCCAAGAAATTGCTCTGGGTTTGCTTCCAATTGAAGGTGGGGACCAGGCCGCTTTTCGCGGCCCCCAGAACAACAAACAAAACCGCCAGGGAAACGCTCCAACCAACGAAGCGGTTCCGCTCGCGGCGCCATTGCCGCTTGAGGGTTTGCAGGCGGAAAAGAACAAAGACCGCGGCAATGGGAACAATGATCAGGCCGTGGTGCTTGACCCACACGGCGGCCAGGGCCAAGGCGGCGAAAGCGGGGGCGTCCAGATAACCGGCGTCCTTTGAGAGCATCCTGTCGAGAAAGACGATGGCGCCAAGCGTTAAAGCGGCGAAAAAGGCGTCGGGATAGGCGGACATGAACTGGTAAGCCACCAGCGGATTGAACAGGGTCAGAACAAGGACCGTCTTGAGGAATTCCGATTGCCCCTTATCGTCCATGCCGGGCAGCCGCTTCAGGAATACCGGGACGACGGCCATAAACAAGACGGTCCCAATGAATGAGGCGATCTTCAGTCCGGCATTGGCGCCGAACCACGCCACCAGCGGCCAAGAAAGAACGGAGAACCCGAGCGCCTTGTTGTAGGCGTGTTGGGCGCTTGCCAATAAACCATGGTCTGTTATGGCGTAGGCGATCTTGGCGTAGACCAGGCTGTTGCGGACCAAGGGAAGGTCCAAGTTATGGAAAGCAAGCAAGCCCCCCATCAGAGCGAGGGCGGCCACCAGAACTTGCGGGGTATCAATTTTCATAATGCTGACTAGGTCATGACAAAAATTTATATTAAATTTTATCTATTCTTTTTTTGGGGTTACCGGGTTTAGGCAAGTTGTTTTAAGTTTGTTTTTGTGATATCCTGTTTCCAATCGATTTCCTAATTTCTAGGGTGAATCATTTAATGAAAATTAATCGAATTAATACACTTATCGTTCAAATCAAGAAACTTTCCAAGGATATAAGCGGCGTTTCAGCCCTTGAGTACGTTGTCATTATCGCCTTCACCGCGGCCATGGCCACCATTGCCTGGACCCTCACCGGCGGAAACCTTAGCGATACTTTCACCACTGTGGCTAATTACATTTCCGGCGAGGACGGCGGATCCGGCGGCAGCACATCGGGAACCAGCAACGCCAATAATTCCGCCAGCGAATCCTTGCCGGGTTCCGGCAGCGGCGTTTCCGGCAGCGGCAGTTCATCGGGAAGCTCATCGGGAAGCGGCAGCTCATCGGGAAGCTCATCGGGAAGCGGCAGCTCATCGGGAAGCTCATCTGGCAGCGGCGGCAGCGGATCCAGCAGCGGAAGCTCATCGGGCAGCGGCTAAGAATTTTTCGTAACAACGCGCGGGGGCCACGGCGAAGAGATTGCGTTAAAGCGCAATCTCTTCGTCTGTTTCGGAACGTTTTTTATAGGACGCCGCCGAAAATCCAATAAATTTCATTTACCCGTCATTGATGCTGGCGATTGGCGTTCTCGCCGCCGTATTTTACGCCGATCGCATTGTTGGCCCCCAGGACGGTTTTACACGAAGACCAAAACCATCTAATCTTTCATTCCAAATGAAAAAAATAGAGGAAAATACGCTTCCCAACACTCGGGTTGTGGGGGTTGTAGGTTCAAATCCTATCGCTCTGATAGTTTTGATTAAGAAGTTGTCGTTCCAGCGCCAACCTCTTGAAATATGCGTCTGAGTTTATGAAATGGCGAAAAAAACCTATTGCCTGGAACGGATAAAGTTCCTTATCGTTGAAGACAACAAGCATATGCGCTGCCTCATCAACAATGTTCTCGTCGCTCTTGGGGCGGTTCACATAATGGAAGCCGAAGACGGCGCCGATGCTCTTAAGGCGCTTCGCGACTTTCAAGCCGACATCATCATTTGCGATTGGAACATGGCGCCCATGGACGGCATTAAATTCACCCGCGCGATGCGCAATTCCATTGATAGCCCCAATCCCTACGCACCCATCATCATGCTGACCGGTCACTCTGGAAAGGACCGCGTGGTCGAAGCCAGGGATGCGGGCGTCCATGAATTTGTCGCCAAGCCCTTTTCGGCCAAATCCATCTATTCGCGCATTCGCGCCATCATAGAGCGCCCCAGGGTCTTTATCCGAACAGTCGGCGAGTCCGCATATTTCGGGCCAGACCGCCGCCGAAAAAATTTATCCGAATTCTCAGGACAGGAGCGCCGCAAGGAAGCCCAGGACTTCCCCGGTTTTGACGTGGATTTAGATTTGGATTAAACCGAAATCAGCGCTTCTTGATATAGGGTACGCTCAATGATTATTTTCGCCAACTGGCGCTCAAGAGTTTTATTGGCTTTTATTTCCGCCATGGCGTTTTTCGCGCCGCCGTCCCAGGCAGGCGAGATTCCTTTTGAGCAATGGCTCAAGGGAGTGCGTCAAGAAGCCCTTGCCCTTGGCATAAAAGCATCCATTCTGGACGCCGCGCTGAAAGACGTTAAACCCATTCCCCGGGTCATCGAGCTTGACCGCAAACAGCCGGAATTCACCATGACCTTCAGCCAGTATCAAAGCCGTGTGGTGCCGGCGTCCAGGGTCAAGAGGGGAAAGCAAAGACTCAATGAAAACAGGGCGCTGCTTGAGAAAGTTAGCCATAAATACGGTGTCCAGCCCAGATTCATTGTGGCGTTTTGGGGAATCGAGACCGATTTCGGACGGATGACCGGCGGATATTCCCTCATCAAGGCGCTGTCGACGCTGGCTTATGATGGGCGGCGCGGCGCCTATTTCCGCAAGGAGCTTATGAACGCCCTCAAAATCCTGGATCAGGGCCACATCGACGTCAACAATATGCTTGGGTCGTGGGCCGGCGCCATGGGGCAGAGCCAATTCATGCCGTCCTCGTTCCTTGCCTACGCCGAGGATTTCAATGGCGACGGCCGCAAGGACATATGGAAAACCAAGGCGGACGTTTTCGCCTCCACCGCCAATTACCTTGCCCGCGCTGGTTGGAAAGGGGACCAAACCTGGGGACGCAGGGTGCGTCTGCCCAAGGGGTTCAACATTAAACACGCCGGGCTCAAGGTGAAAAAACGCCTAAGCCAATGGCAAAAGATCGGGATAAGGCGGGCTAACGGCTCAGATCTGCCCAAACACGACCTATCCGCTTCCCTGGTGCTGGCGGAGAAAAGCGCGAACGGCGCCGCTTATCTGGTTTACAGCAATTACCGGTCCATTCTTAAATGGAACCGCTCGACTTATTTCGCGGTCGCCGTTGGAACCCTTGCCGACAAGATCGCAAGCAGATAAAATACTAAATCTTCTTTCTCTCTTTTAAAATCATACCAGATATGGTTATCATAGGGGTATGATTCGGTATCGTTCATTTTTTCAGCGATTGTCCTTGATGGTTTTTTGCGCCCTTGTGTTGACATCTTGCTCCCAAGGTAAGTTCCTGGCGCATACTTCCAAGCGGATGCAAAACGCTTTGAAAACCCCCGACCAGGGAGTGTACAAGATCGGCGATCCCTATCAGATCGATGGAATTTGGTATTACCCGTCCGTGGACTACCGCTACATGGAGACCGGCATAGCTTCCTGGTACGGCTCCAAGTTTCATAAGAAGAAAACGGCCAACGGCGGCATTTACGACATGAACAAACTGACCGCGGCCCATAGAACGCTGCCCATGCCCAGTTTCGTCAGGGTCACAAATCTGGAAAACGGACGCAGCTTGGTCCTTAAAGTGAACGACAGGGGGCCTTACGCCAACAACCGGATTATCGACGTATCAAGACGCGGAGCGCAGCTTCTCGGTTTCGAGAAAAAAGGAACGGCCCGGGCGCGCGTGGAAATCCTGCCCAATGAAAGCCGCGCCATCGCCGCGCGCATGATGGGCCGGTCGAATTTGGCGGCGGCGGAAACGCCCATCACCGTCGGCCGCTTGCCCAAGCCCACGGTCAATACTCAGCCGTTGGCGGCGCCCCGAGGCATGGCGCCACGAGGCATGGCGCCAATGGCCGCAAGCTACTCAGCGCCTCAAAGCCTCCCGGACCCCACCTTGGAGAAAGTCTCCATGCGGCCTGTCTCGCCGACGCGGCTTTTTATCCAAGCCGGCGCCTTCTCCCGGTACGGCAACGCCACCCGCTCTCGCGCGGTCTTGTCCAAGCTTGGAAACGCCAGCATTTCTCAGGTGCTGATCAACGGCAGGGATATGTTCAGGGTCCGCATCGGGCCATTGAGAAACGTCGCCAAGGCGGACCAGTTGCTTGTGTCGGTGGTCAAGTCGGGCTATTACGACGCACGGATCATTGTCGACTAATTTCCAAGACGGGACGCTGGAATAAAAGAAAAAATTTAGCCTGATTCACGCTTCAAACCCGTGATATATTTGTTGGAAATCAACAGAAACCGGAGACGGATTGTTATGCCGACGACCACGACCTTGCGTAATGCGGCCTGTTTATTGATTCTAATTACAGCCTTGGCGGCGCCGGCGCGGCCCGCGGCGGCCATCGAAACCATTGCGCGTCAAGCCATCCTCGTCGAAATGAAGACCGGAGCCATTCTTTACGAAAAGGACGCCTACATCTCCATGCCGCCGGCCTCCATGAGCAAGATGATGACCGTTTACTTGCTTTTCGAGCGTCTTAAGGACGGAAGCCTGTCCCTTGACGACACCTTTCCCGTAAGCGAGAAGGCCTGGATCAAGGGAGGGGCCAAAAGCGGCGGATCGACAATGTTTTTGGAGCCCGGAAAGCGGGCGAGCATTGAGGATCTATTGCGCGGCGTCATCGTTCAATCGGGCAACGACGCCTGCATCGTCATCGCCGAGGCGCTGGCCGGGGATGAAAAGTCCTTCGCCAAGGTAATGACCCAGCGCGCCGGTGAACTCGGCATTCCACGGGGTGGCCCGACCCCGAGCAACAAACGACGGCCTACGATCTTTCGATCCTTGCCCGGCGCACCATAGAGGATTTTCCGGATTTCTTTCACTATTACTCGGAAAAAAGCTTTACCTACAGCGGCATCCGTCAAACCAACCGCAATCCGCTTCTGTACAAGGATATGGGGGCGGATGGCATGAAAACCGGCCACACCGAGGACTCGGGCTACGGCCTGACCGCCTCCACCATTAAAGGCGGCCGGCGGCTGATTCTTGTGATCAACGGACTTGACAGTAAAAAGGCGCGCTCAGAGGAGGCCGAACGCCTATTGGATTGGGGATACAGGGAGTATAACAATTACGCCCTGTTCAAAGCCTCTGAAAAGGCCGCCAAGGCAAGCGTATGGCTTGGAAATCGCGCCACCGTGCCGCTTCTCATCGAAAAAGATTTGGAAATCACCATGCCGCGCAGAGCGCGCCGCAATATGAAGGTGTCCGTGAACTATCAAAATATCATTGCCGCGCCCATCGCCAAAGGCGATAAACTCGGCAATATTGTGATCACGGCGCCGGGCCTGGAGACCATTGAAATCCCACTGGTTGCCGGTGAAAGCGCTGAACGCCTTGGGTTTATTGGCCGTCTGGGCGCTTTAATGAGGTATATTGTGTTTGGGATCTCTGGTTGACGGAGGAGGAGGGGGGGATTTGAGACGCGGCAAGTTCATTACCCTGGAAGGCGCCGACGGTTCCGGAAAATCCACCCAAGCCGCATTGCTCGCCGAGGGGCTCGAAAACTCTGGGCTTGACGTGACGCTGACCCGCGAGCCCGGCGGCGCTCCGGGAGCGGAGCAAATACGTTCTCTACTAGTAGAGGGGGAAACGCAACGCTGGAGTCCACTTAGCGAAGCTTTGCTCCATTATGCGGCGCGGCGGGAACATATGGATAAAACCATACTTCCCGCCCTTGAGACGGGAAAATGGGTGATTTCGGACCGTTTCGCCGATTCAACAATGGCCTATCAAGGATTCGGTCATCAATTGGGGCGAAATCAGGTGGCGCGGATACATGACGTGGTGGTTGGCGGCTTCGCCCCGGACTTAACCATTATTTTTGATATTTCGGTGGAGGAGGGATTGAAGCGGGCGGCCTCCAGAACCGGCAATGAAGACCGCTATGAGCGTATGGATAAGGATTTTCACGCGCGTTTATGTAAAGGTTTCTTGGAAATAGCCCGCCAAAACCCGGATCGTTGCGCTGTCATCGACGCCTTGGGCGAAATTGCCGGCATTCAAATATTAATTCTCGATTTGGTTAAAAAGCGTTTTGAGCTGGAGCTGTCATGATCGCCGTGGATGAAGACCAATGGCCGCCGCCCCCGCGCCATAATGCTGAACTTATTGGCCATGAAACGGCTGAGAGCAGCCTCATAAATTCTTTTGATTCAAATACGTTGCCTCATGCTTGGTTAATTACCGGCCCGCGCGGCGTCGGCAAGGCGACGCTTGCTTACCGCTTCGCCAGATTCCTTCTCTCCAAGGGCGGAAATAGCAACATGCAGACCGGTATGTTTGGAGATTCGTTGCCCACTGACAAGGCCGAAAGATTGTATACCGCGCCGGAAAGTCCTGTCTTTAGACGCATCGCCGCCGGCGGCCACGCCGATTTTCTGAGCGTCGAGCGGGGCCTCAACGAAAGGGGCAAACCGCGCACGGAAATTATCGTCGATGACGTGCGCTCGATCAGCGCCTTTCTTAACCTGACATCTGCGGAAGGGGGATGGCGGGTGGTGGTGATTGACAGCGCCGACGACATGAACCGCAACGCCGCCAACGCCGTTCTCAAGGTGCTGGAGGAGCCGCCTTCCGGGGTCTTGCTGCTGTTGGTCAGCCACAATCCGGGCCGTTTGCTTCCAACCATCCGCTCGCGCTGTAGAAAATTGGTCCTGAAACCCCTGAAAGAGGACGTGGTGGCGGATTTGGTTCTCAAATACAGCCCCGGAATGGCTTTCGACGGCGCTTCCCAGTTGGCGCGCCTGTCAGAGGGCAGTATTGGGCGGGCGCTTTCCCTTGTCGAGGAGGGAGGGCTGGAGCTTTACCGGGAATTGCTTCAGTTGCTGAAATCCCTGCCTGACCTTGACGCGGCCGCCCTTCACAAGTTTAGCGACCGCGTCGGCAAATCCGGGGCCGACGACGCTTTTCGCGTGGTCAGCGACTTGTTGCGCTGGTGGATCGGGCGCCTGGTTCTGATGGGCGCGGGAAACAGAGCCGAAAGCAGAGGAGGGGACTCCGCTGACGAACAAGCGCTGATGGCGCGCATGATATCCGCCGGCGGCCTTGATCGCTGGCTGGAGGTGTGGGAAAAGATCAACAGCCTGCTTGAGCGCACGGAAAGCGCCTACCTGGACCGCAAGCAGGTGATTCTTAGCGTGTTCCTCACCTTGGAGACCACGGTCCGTCTTTGAATTTCTGGGATTTCCTGGAGTGCGCAACAATGGCCGGGCCGGAAAAGACCTATTACATCACGACGCCGATCTATTACGTCAACGACGATCCCCATATCGGCCACGCCTACACCACCCTGGCGTGCGACGTTCTGGCCCGTTTCAAGCGCCTGGACGGCTACGACGTTAAGTTTCTCACCGGAACCGACGAACACGGCCAGAAAGTGGAGAAATCGGCCTTGGCCGCGGGCATGGAGCCCAAAGCCTTTACCGACAAGGTGTCGCGCAACTTCCGCGACCTGGACGCCTTGCTGAATTTCTCCAATGACGACTTTATCCGCACCACCGAGGAACGCCATTACAAGGCCGTCCAACACCTTTGGCGGCGCCTGGTGGAGCGCGATCAAATATATCCCGGCTCATACGCCGGCTGGTACGCGGTGCGCGACGAGGCCTTTTACACCGAAGCGGAGCTCACAAAAGGCCCCGGCGGCAAGAATATCGCGCCCTCGGGAGCCGAAGTGGAATGGGTGGAGGAGCCCAGTTATTTCTTCAAGCTGTCTGAATGGCAAGACCGTTTGCTTCAGTTCTACGAGGAAAATCCCGGATTCATCCTGCCCAAAAGCCGCCGTAACGAGGTTACAAGTTTCGTAAAGGGCGGGCTGCTGGACCTGTCCGTGTCGCGCACCGCCTTCAAGTGGGGGGTTCCGGTTCCGGGCGGCGACAACCACATCATTTACGTCTGGCTGGACGCCCTGACCAACTACCTCACCGCCGTCGGCTACCCGCAAACCGATAGCGGCGAGTACGCCGCCTATTGGCCCGCCGATCTGCACATGGTGGGCAAGGATATCCTGCGCTTTCACGCCGTTTACTGGCCGGCCTTCCTGATGGCGGCGGAATTGCCCACGCCCAAGCGCGTGTTCGCCCACGGCTGGTGGACCAACGAGGGCCGGAAAATCTCCAAATCCCTTGGAAACGTCATAAAGCCCTGCGATCTTGTGGAAAAATACGGCGTCGACCAGGTTCGCTACTTCCTGCTGCGCGAAGTTCCTTTCGGCAATGACGGTGATTTCTCCCACCAAGCCATGGTCAACCGCGTCAATAGCGAACTGGCTAACGATTTCGGTAATCTGGCCCAGCGGACCCTGTCCATGATCCACAAGAACTGCGGCGCCGCCGTTCCCGACCCCGGGGACTTGACCGAGGATGATCAGGCGTTGCTGGCGGGCGTCCACGGCCTGCTGGGGGCCTTAAGAGGCAAAATGGAGGTTCAGGCCTTCAACGAAGCCCTGGAGGCTATGTGGGAGCAAATACGCGCCGCCAACGGCTATGTGGACCGCCAAGCCCCATGGAAACTCAAAAATGATGACCCGGAGCGCATGAAAACAGTGCTTTACGCGCTGGCCGAGACGATCCGCCATATGGCCATCCTGCTACAGCCCTTCATGCCCGATTCCTGCGCCCGCATGCTGGACCAGTTGGGCGTGAAGGAGGGAAACCGCGCTTTTCAGCATCTGGGCGCCGGCAACGCCCTTGCTCCCGGAACCGTTTTGCCAAAACCGGAAGGCGTTTTTCCTCGCTATGTGGAGGATGACGGATAGCGGATGGATTCTCTTAATGAGGGATGTTTTATGCAATTATTGAAAGGGCGCATTTCTGTTCCATCACTTTCAAGGCTTATGATTTCCGGCGTTGGAGACGCGGTAATGGCGCCGTCCCATGATGGATTGGAAAATTACAATGAAGGGCTTAAGCCGCATAGCGCCGCGAGATCGCGATGGAGATGGGATTGATGAAATTAAAAGCATTTTCCGCGGCCCCGAAATTCATGCTGTCGCTAAAGATGTTGAGATAAGCTCGGCGAAGCCGTAGTCACGTGATGAAGGTGTGGCTCCAACAGTGAGAAATAACTTTAACTTATATAATATATTTTCATGAGATCAAATCGATGAACAATATTATTAATATTGTAGATAGCCATTGTCATTTGGATTTTCCTGACTTTTCAGAAGATGTGGAGGGGGTTGTTTCCCGCGCCGGAGAGGCCGGAGTTGGATGGATGCTGACCATCGGAACCCATGTCTCACGCTTCGATAAAACGCTGGCCATCGCCGAGGCCTATGACAATGTTTTTTGCTCCGTCGGAATTCATCCTCACGAAGCGGCTAAGGAGCCGGAAATCACCTCGGAGCATCTGATTCGCATGGCCGCTCGTTCCCAGGTTGTCGGCTTCGGCGAAACCGGTCTTGATTACCATTACGAGCATAGCCCCCGCCAAGCCCAGCAACGAAATTTTAGACTTCACATCGCCGCCGCGCGCCAAACCGGCCTGCCGGTGATCGTCCACACCCGCGAAGCCGACGGCGACACCCTGAATATACTCCGCGAAGAATACGAGAAAGGACCATTTACTGGTCTTATTCATTGTTTCAGCTCAGGTCCTGAGATGGTCAAAGGGGCCATGGAGCTTGGTTTTTACATATCCCTCTCTGGAATCATCACCTTCAAGGGCGCCCATGAATTGCGGGAAACCGCAAAGACAATACCTCTTGAGCGTCTACTAGTAGAAACAGACGCGCCTTATCTCGCTCCCGTTCCCAAGCGGGGAAAACGCAACGAGCCGGCCTACGCCGCCTACACCGCGGCCGCCGCCGCTGAAATCAAGGGGGTGGCGCCGGAAACCTTCGCCAAGGCCACCACCGGCAATTTTTTCCGCCTGTTCGCCAAGGCGGAACGCGGAGAACTCACATGAAGGCGACCATTCTCGGCTGTGGAGGCTCATCCGGAACCCCGGCGGCTGACCACAGGGGGTGGGGCGCTTGCGACCCGGAAAACCCCAGAAACAGCCGTCTCAGGCCCTCTATCCTGGTGGAGGAGCACCTGGGAGAGGAGGACGTTGCCCGCATCCTGGTGGACACCCGAAAAAAAGCGTTGCGTGAGTGCCAATATCAACATGATTGACGCACCATCTTTAATAGTGGCGACAACTTGATCAAACGTCATCTTGCTGAAACCCAGATCGCAATGCCAAATACTTCTTACAGTTGCCGGCGGTTTCCATGCAGACAAATCAGATGGGAGGTTCTGTAAATATGGCCAATCGGTTTCAACCGGCTGTCCATCGGTTTTCAGCGTATCTGATACGGCAACCATCGAAATTCCTGAACTTGGATCAGACGGCTTCATTCTCTGAACAGAATTGTGAAACAGGTATTCGACAGACAGCGGGTCGGACAGCCCATGGTAATGTCCATTAAGGTCGCTACTGGCAAATGCTAAACACGTTGGCCTATCACCTTGGTCGCGAATTTCACCAAAATCTGATCTGAGGTCTGAAACGATATGCATGATTATCTAAGCTGCTATAATTTGAGGACGTTGACACCGGGGAAGCCCAATCTCTTTACCCCAAAGGCTGTAATCAACTTCGAAGCGATTGATTGCATCATCCGGCTGCCAAGGTCGCCTCTCTTTAAGCTTTAATTCTCCGGCAGAGGGTGTATCAGAAGATATTTTCCAATGCCTGTCTTGAAGGCTTCCAACAACATCATCGTCCTGGCGTGTGTCATGACTGTGAATTTGAAAGCCTTCATTCTCCACCTCGTCCACATTCCACAAATAACCACCATTTCCATGTTCTCTAAGATTCAGAACAAACATGTCGTCCGGCCCTGCTTCAATGGCTTCAGTGTGGTCGTTTTCTGACAGCAACCAAACATCAGCCCACGAGTCTTTCAGCGCTTCTCCTTCGAGTAGGTGGTCCTTAATTTGTTTTGGTTGAGTAGACAGCAGGTCTTGCCCAATCTGTTTATCAATCCATTTATATAAAATTAGGGTGCGACAGATTGCTTCGTAACTCACCCCGATCCGAAGTGAT
>CAJXGZ010000022.1 GCA_913053795.1 uncultured Rhodospirillales bacterium
CTGAAGATCGACCGGGACACACCGCTTGAAGTCCGGACCGACGGCGTCGGCTTGATCGCCGCCGCGAGCCGGGACCTGTGCGATGAAATCGTGGAACTCTTGGGCAATGAAGGACATTGACGGAGAAAACGCGACGCCGGAGGTGGCGCTGGTCCTGGCTGCGGGCACGGGATCGCGGCTTCATCCGGAAGCCAATATACCGAAGCCTTTGACCAAGGCGCTCGGGTTGAGCCTGGCCGAGCGTGTCGTCTGCACGTTGCGGGCCGCCGATATCCGGCGGTTCCTCGTCGTCCTTGGCCACGAGGCCGAAACGATCAAGGCGCATTTTTCCGATATCGCCCGGCGTCGCGGCGTCAAGGTCGAGTTCGTCGAGGCCGAGGGCTGGGAGCGGGGCAACGGCGCCAGCGCCCTTGCCGCCAAGGGCCGCACCGGCGACGCGCCCTTCTTCCTGGTCATGACCGACCACCTTTTCAATCCCCGGCTCGCACGGACGCTTGCCGCCAGCCCGCCCGCGCCGGGAGGAATGTGTCTGGCCGTCGACCGCGACAAGGACGGCGTCTTCGATCTCGACGATGTCACCAGGGTCAAGATCGACGGCGGACGCATTAAGGAGATCGGGAAAAACCTTGATGTTTGGGACGCCGGCGACACCGGGGTCATGCTTTGCACGCCTGGCCTGTTCGAGGGACTTGAGCGGGCGGCGGCAAGGAACAAACATGGGCTTTCCGACGGGCTTAGGGAACTGGCGGGGGAAGGGCGGGCGAGAACCGTCGATGTGACCGGGATGCCGTGGCTCGACGTGGACACGCCCGAGGCTCTTAGCGAGGCCGAACGGCGGCTGATGCGCGAAGAGAGCGGAAAAACCCGCGACGGGCCTGTGTCGCGTCACCTCAACCGTCCGCTTTCCCGGTGGCTCAGCCGCTATCTGGTGCGCACCTCCGTGACGCCAAACCAAATCTCCCTGGCTTCGTGGATGCTGTCGTGCTTCGCCGCCGTGTTGATGGCGTCGAGCGGCTATCCGGCCCTGGCCGCTGGGGGCGCGCTGGCGCAATTGGCTTCGATAATCGACGGTTGCGATGGCGAGATCGCCCGGCTGAAGCATTCGCAGAGCGAGTTCGGCGGCTGGTTCGACGCGGTCCTCGACCGGTATGCCGACGCCGTCCTGTTGTTCGGCCTGATGTGGCACGAATTCGCCACGACCGGCGCGAGCCTGTCCATCTTGCTGGGGTTCGCGGCGATTGTGGGGTCTTTCCTGAACAGCTATACGGCGGACAAGTATGACGGGTTGATGGCGCAAAGACTGCAAGGCGCCTCATACTTTCGGTTGGGCCGGGACGTGCGGGTGTTCGTCATTTTCCTCGGCGCCATCTCGAACCAGGTCCTATTCACCTTGGGCCTCATCGCATTGGTGATGAATTCCGAGGTGGTCCGGAGGATTATTGTATGCGCCCGCGCGGAGACAAAATAAAGAAGCGGCCCTGAAACCCGCGTATTCATGAAATGGCGGGGATGACCGGCTGATCGGGCGCCCCGTAGGATGGGCGGCAATTGACCGGCTAGGATGCAAAACATGGCGCAGGACCTTGTAACGACAGATACCAGGGAAGTCGAAAGCGTCCAGGGAAAAGACCTGGAGGACTTCGTCACCTTTACGGTTGGCGGCCAGTTGTTCGGTATCCCGATCCTCAAGGTCCAGGATATCCTGAACCTGGAAGAAATCGCGTCGATCCCCCTGTCGCCGTCAAAGGTCAAGGGGTCCATCAACCTTCGTGGGCGGATCGTCACCGTGGTCAGCGTGCGCGAGTGTCTGGGAATCGACGAACGGGTAGAAAGCGCGGACGGAGACGATGTAACGGATATGGGGGTCACCATCGAGCAGGGCAGCGATCTCTACACGCTGCTTGTCGACGGCATCGGCGATGTCATCAGCGTCTCGTCCGAGTGCTATGAGGGCAACCCCAGCACTCTTGATCCGGTCTGGCGTGAGTTCGCTCTCGGAGTATATCGGCTCGATGAACGGCTGATGGTGGTTCTCGACGTGGAACGCCTATTGGACATTGAGCCTAAATGAGATTAGGGAGAAAACGTTATCGAAGTGACGGAGAAATCTGAAATCAACATCGGTGACAGTTTTATAAAACCCGAGGATCCGAGAACCGTCTGGGTCGTGGAGCAGTTTGTCGATCTTCCCGGATTGCCCCGGCATGCGGAGTTGAAAGCCAAAGGGTATCGCAACCGAAAAGTCTTGGTGGCCGTATCGGCCCTCATGGACCGGATTTTTTACCGGCGCGTAGAGAACCACCGATAATGAATTGTCGTGTTATTCAAAGAAGAACGTCGAGGAATTCGCCGTGTCTGACATCGCCGAACGAGTAAAGATAATCGTCGCTAAACAACTTGGCCTCAACGAAGCTGAGGTCGTTGAGGACGCCAACATCATTGACGATCTAGGTGCGGACAGCTTGGATACGATCGAATTTATCATGGCCTTTGAGGAGGAGTTCGGCTGCAAAATTTCCGACGAAGCCGCGGAGGAATTACTCACTATCAATAACGTTATCGACTTCATCGAGGCCGAAATATCCAAGTAACTGGGCCCTACGTCCTGGTTTTCCGAGCACATAACCGCAATCGACAAGGCATTCGTCAGGAGTGTTCGAAGGGACATAAAGACAATGGTAATACGTAGAAACAAATGCCCGAATTTCAACCATGGCCGCACGAACGCGCCAGTGCGCTTCTGTTCAATGTGCGGCGACGTGGTGAACCAGAATATTCCCGCCGGAAAATGCCATGAACCGGAACATGCCAAGAGGCGGCGGAACCAAGAGAAGCACTGCGTCGATTGCGGTGAACTGCTTATTCCAGATAGGTGACCGGCGTCATGGCGCGTCATGCTCAGAACAGAACCCGGTCGCCGGCTTTCACGTCCAGAGGCCTGATAGCGCCATCCTCGCCAAGTGAGCCGCTGCCGACCGCGATAATCTCGCCCTCCATGGGCTTCTCCTTGGCGGTGTCCGGGATGATAATCCCGCCAGCGGTCTTCTCCTCCTCGTCCACGCGCCTGACCAAGACACGGTCATGCAATGGCCTGAACTTCATGAGATGCCTCCAATGCATATCCTGAAAATTGATAGCTGATTTAAGTCAAGCACTCTCCGTCAAGGAGTGCTGGCAAAATCTGCCGGTAATTTAATAGGCTTGGGGCGGTCGTCAAGAGTGGTGTGCATGGAGAGAGGGAAAAGGGATGCCACGTCGCGGCCCCGCCGTTCCTTTCCTTGCCGTCATTGCGGGTTCTTGGCAAGAATCTGGGATGCGATTTTGATGGACTTGCGGCCTGCTTTCTGGGCGCTGACCGCCGCCTCCTCCAGGGTCTCCGTTTCGCATATTCCGACCAGCTTGATCAGCATTGGCAGGCTGACGCCGGCGATCACTTCGACATTGGCCTTTTCCATGATCGATATGGCCAAGTTGGACGGAGTGCCGCCGAACATGTCGGTCAACAGCACGACGCCGTTTCCTTCATCAACCTTGTGGATGCATTCCATGATATCGGCGCTGCGCCTTTCCATATCATCGTCGGGGCCGATACACACGGCGCAGATATTAGATTGAGGACCGACCACATGCTCAAGGGACGAAACCAGTTCTTCCGCTAACCGTCCGTGGGTAATTAGCACCATTCCGATCAAATTTCGGTTCTCCCTGTTTTGATTTATCCGTTGGGTACATTAACATAATTTCCAAGCTGCTTCATTTGCCATTATACATCGCCATAGCATGTTGCGAGTATCATGCGGATTCCGCCTGCCAGGTATTTTTCTCCTGGTAAATAAGATATCACTGCGGAATGAACCGGCAATGCTCAGCTGACGAAGTGCGATGTGTGGTCGCCGTTGTTACACCACGCCAGGGGACACGGCCTGAGTCCAGCGCCTCAAAATATGATTTAGGAGACGGATTTTTTTCAATCTGCTTTTGAATATGCAATTACTCAAAGAAAAATTTCAGCCCATCATCATTCTCGTGACGGCGATTTGGATCGTGGAGATCGTCAATTTTTTTCTCGGTCACAGTTTGACCAGTTGGGGTATCCTGCCCCGCAGCCTTGGAGGACTTATAGGAATCCCCTTGGCCCCATTTATCCACGCCGGCTTCTGGCATGCCGTTTCCAATACCGTACCGATAATTATTCTGGGCGGGCTTACCCTCGCCGCCGGTGGCAAGCGATTTTGGGCAACGACCGCAGGGATTATATTGCTCACCGGCATTTTAGTTTGGTTGTTTGCACGCGATGCCTACCATGTTGGCGCAAGTGGATTGGTTTTCGGATACTTTGGCGTCTTGATGGGACGAGCTTTCATTAAGCGCAATATTGTATCCGTCATCGTTGCTGTTGTTACTGTCACTTTATATGGCGGCATACTATGGGGAGTTCTCCCGATTAGAAGCTTTGTCTCCTTTGAAAGCCATCTGTTCGGGTTGATCGCGGGTGTAGTTGTTGTGTGGTTCGACAATAAAATTGGAAAAGCTCAACCAGGATAGGTGAGCTTCCCTTTAGACAAATTCATATCCTGTAGTTTAACCGCCTGAACTGTAAGCCCGCGCCCCGAAGCCGCCGCGCGCAACGGTGCGGGTGCGTACAGGTGGCCGTTTGACCTGAGATTTTGCAACCTGCGTACGTCCATCGCGCGCTACAGCCCCAATTCTGCTGCTTGACGCGGTCGTATAACGATTAGGATAGCTACTGGTTCTGTAAAGGGGCTGGGTATAAACGCCCGAAGAAAATCTTGGCGCTATCATATATCCGACCATGAAGGGCAACCAAAATCCCGAACTTGTTCGTTGGCAGCGATTATACCCAAAGTCGGAATAACATTCATTCTGTCTGGCATACCGGGGGGCAACTTGGTTGTGCAGTTCCTGCGCCTTTTGGAATTCTACTCGACAGGTGTTGGCATCCTTTACACCTGCGTTGATGCATGACTCTACCGAGTCGTAGGTAAGCGCCTCTTCCGTCGTCTCGCCGCAAGCGGCCAGGATAAACGCGGTCGCTCCCAACAGTGTCGCTCTTAATTTGCATGTATTATTCATCGGCGCCGCTCCCCCTCATTCACGTTGTCATGCTGGCTGCGTTGAGCATGCCGCCCACCAATGACGCAGTACCGAGCCATATGCCGGCCGCGATTTCGTTTTCCTCAATACGCTCGGAAATTCGCGGCATGGGCCAGCGAACGAAAAAATAAACAACGATCTGGACGATCATTGCGACGACTCCCCAAAGCACCACCTCGATAATTCCGTTGGAGTTCACCATGACGCTTACCAGGGGCAGCGCGAATCCGATGAGACTGCCCGAAAACGCTATGGCGGCCGCCGTTGATTTCTCTTTGATAAGTTTAAACTCGTCGTGCTTGGTGACGCGCCAATAAATCAACGTAAAAACAATCGTCAGTACGGCGGCAACGGCGAAAAAAGCAAAAAATTCGGTTAAGCTCGATAAAAATTCATTCATTTGCACGTTCATTCGACACCCCTTAAAGACGTAGGATCAGTCAGGTTGGACAGCGTATCGCAGGTTCATACGATTAAATTACCTTCAACATGGGAAACTCGAGGTCCACACCCACCATGAGTTCGACCGTTTTCTCGCCATCATAAGAGTCAACGGTTATCAAAAGATACTCGTTCTTTTTGCCTTCCTCTAAATTTCGACCGTACAGCATGGTTTTTTGAGAGCTGTTCCGGTGTTCGTCCGAGTCCTGGTCCTCGTATACGGCTTCCGTAAATTCGACCGGATCGGCATAGCCGTCGGTGGTGTCGAACCATACGCGCGTGTATTCCGCACCATCTTCCAAGCGGAACGTGGATGCGCCCAGTTTGCCGCCTCTCGACGTCCACTGCGCCCATTCACCCTCGGTTCCCGGATAGTAGCTCTTATATGGCACGTAGAGGGTGATTTCCTCTACATGCTCATCCTCTACGCCGGCGACCGTCAAAACCTGGATCATCTTGTCGTCGGCGGCGTAGTAGCGATGTACGTAAGTTGCATCGCCCAATTCTATATATCCCTGGGCCACGATCAGGATGGTCTCATCGGGCAGTTCGACGTGCAGATCATCCGCATGGATGCGCAAAGGAAGCGTGTCGATGTCCACAGCCGCGCCGATACGCAGTCCGAGCGGAGTGGCGAATTCATCATCCTCGTCACGGTCGGTGAATTTGTTCTTGAGATCGCGGACGCCGCTTTTAAAAAGCGACTTCATTGAGCCACCAATCATTTTACCTCCAAAGTTTTCAAGGTCGTCGCGTCGTCGCCCACGGTCATTGCGACGTCAACCCGGACCAATTGATGTCCGACGGCCCGATACGCCGGGCGGCCATAAAATAAAGAATCGTCCCTGGATCGACTTGAAAATCGGACGGTGCGTTCAAAATCAGGTCGTCGCCCAGGGTGCTTTTAGCCACACCGAAAAGTGTCGCGTCGTGGCTGTTTTTAAGTTCGGAAAAAAGCGCACCGTAATTTACGGCATTGATGTTTTCCGGAACATTGAGGCTGAATTGTGTCGGACCTTCCAAGGTCGAAAGAAGTTGACGCTGGACTCTGCTCGAACCGGGATCCTGCGCCGAGCGCACCATCATCTCAATGGATAACGAAACATTGCATTCAGCCTGCGAGCAATGCGCCTTAAGAAGATCGGCGAAGCTTTGTTGGTCAAAGTAGGCGACCATGTGCGCATCATAATTTATTGCGGCCGCTCCCAAGGCGGCGGCGAGCGTCTCGTTATCGTCATTGCCGAGCGCAATAATATGTTCCGCCGTCTTCACTCCGGCCCGGGTCAAAATATCCGGCGTGTTCAAGGTCGCGCCGCGGACAAAATGAACCTGGTCAGGCATTGGATTTTCGACATTCTTCGCCGTACACAGGACAATTTCGCGGTCCTTGCCGTCTTTATCTCCGCGTATGTGATCGACCATGCGCTGGGTCTTCGTTCCGTGCCAGCCGAGAATGACAATGTGACCCGATAAGTTTTCATAACTCGATAATCCGCGCATCCTTTTCCTCCATCTTTCGGAAATGTGCCGCACTACTTTTGCAATGATCGTCGTAAATAGAGCGATGCCGCCCGGCATTATCCACAGCACCACCACCAAGCGTCCCGCTTCCGTTACGGGGGAATAATCACCATATCCGACGGTGGTGGCGGTGGTGGCGTAAAAGTACCAGAAGATTTCTCCACTAGAAATTTTTTCACCACCGATTGCATCGAAAAGACCCCATGAAATCAAGTAATGACCAAAGGTCAAAATCAGGACAATATCCCAAGTTAAGTTCGTAATCCTCGCATAAATGCGTTTAGCGACTATTGGTAGAATGAAATACATCCTGGGAATCCATCATGAGTCTTGGCGAAGATTGCATGGCCTTGGGTCGACATCAGACGTTTATAATTTTACTATACTCCAGCGGCTAACACGAAACGACGAAATGTGTAGGGGGCGAAAATTTTGCTTGCCAAAATTTATTACATGTAATATCTAACATGTAAAGAATATATTGGAGCTTTTGATGGCAACAAAGCGTCCGTCCTATTATCAATCCAGATATCGAGACCGTTTGCGCCAGCAAGGTTACGTTAAAAGAGAGGTCTGGATTCCGCCCGATTACACCCAGGTTCTGAAGGAATGCGAGAGCGCTTTAAGGGCCGGGGTCGTGCCAATTATTCCCAAAATGGGTAAGGAGAGAAACATGAATCAAATCAATAACTGGGACACTCAAACCTTATTTGAAGCGCTTGGTCAGTCTGTGCCGGCCGCCGAAGGCGCCATCGAAGTTGAATTGGTTGAAGGCGCCGAACCCGGGATATTGCTCACGATGAAGGAATTCGGAGATTTGCCTATTTTAATGAGTGTCAGCGGCAGCCAGATCATCGTCGATACATTGCTCTGGCCCGTTGGCGAGGCCGAAGACAGCGCAGCCTTCAATACGATAATACTTAAGACACATAAGTTGTTTCCCTTATCGACCTTTGGAATCACGCGCGGCCCCGATGATCAAGACTATTACGAGATGTTCGGCTCGCTCAGTTCCGGATCATTGCTGGAATCGGTAATTTTTGAGATTGAAACGCTGGCGGACAATGCCCTACAGGCTGCGGAGGCTTATCAGTCGGACCTGAAAAAGGTCGCCTGATCAATTGCGCCGACGAGCTGGGACAATAATTTCTGATAAAGGAGTAATAAGATGAATATTTGGGCGAAAGTGGCAACGGCTATCCGCGGAGGCGTTAACGAAGCCGGCGAGGCCATTGTCGACGGTCAGGTCCTGCGGATTTTGGACCAGGAAATTCGGGACGCGGACAACGATTTCGGTAAATCCAAGGAGGCCCTCACGGGGATCATCGCCAAGCGCAAACTGGCCGATAAAAAGGTCGAAAGTTTGAAAAAATCGCTTGCCGAATATGAAGGCTACGCGATTCAGGCGCTTGACAAAAAAGATGAGGCATTGGCGGCGGAGATTGCGGAAAAGATCGCCGGACAAGAAACCGAACTTTTGGGCGAGGAAGGGCTTGCCAAGTCTTTTGCCGATAGCGAATCGCAACTTCGCCGGGCCGTGGCGCAGACCGAATCCAACTTGAAAAGGCTCAAACAGCAAGTCGACACAGTCAAAGCGACCGAGAAAGTGCAAAAAGCGCAGGCCGCCGTTGCCGCCCGGTACTCCGGCGCAGACAGTAGCATGCGGAGCGCGGTCGACAGTTTGGAGCGTCTAAAGACCAAGCAGGCTGAGCGGTCCGCTCAGTTTGAAGCCGCTAGCGAACTCGCGAGTTCCACTGAAGAAGTGAGCCTTGACGACAAGCTCAAGGCGGCGGGAATTGTCGGCGGTGGGGCCAGCGGCGGCGACGTGCTGGCGCGGCTAAAAGCGAAACGCGGCGGTTGATTCCATTATTGGTCGGAATATGCTCTAATTTTGAGCCATGAACCGGATTCCCGTTTCTCAAAGGCCCGACCTTGAAAAGGCCGCCCTGGAGCATGGTTTCGAATTCCAGGGGGACGATGGAATTCCTTATTGGGATGAGACCGCTTATTATCGTTTTACATTACGCCAAATAGAAGAAGATATCGAAGCTCCGGCCGATGAAATCGAGAGCATGTGCTTCGAAGTCCTGGACCGCTCATTATCCGATGAAACGATCATGAAGCGGCTCAAAATTCCTGAGTCTTATTGGGACTACGTGGCGCAAAGTTGGCGGCGTAAGGAAAAAGACCTCTACGGCCGGATGGATTTCTCTTATGACGGGACTGGGCCCGCCAAATTATATGAATACAACGCCGATACGCCGACCACACTCTACGAAACGGCCGTCTTCCAATGGGAGTGGTTAGAGCAAACATCCGAGGTTGGCTTCGTTCCGAGCGGTTGTGATCAGTTCAACGAAATTCACGAAGACCTGTTGGCGGCTTTCGCCGGTTTGGACGTCCCGGGCCGCATGCATTTTGCATGCGTGCACGAGATCGATGACGATAAAGGAACGGTCGATTACCTTGAGGAGTGCGCCCAAGAGGCGGGATTGGATACGTGCTCGATGTCCTTGAAGGATATCGGCGTCGATCCTGCGGGAAAATTCACCGATCTGGAAGACTATGTGATCGAGACTCTCTTCAAGCTCTACCCTTGGGAATGGATCATGGAGGAGGAATTCGGAAAGTATCTGGTCGGTAGCGGCGTTCATTTTATGGAGCCTCCTTGGAAGGCCATTCTCTCCAACAAAGGCCTCTTAGCGTTACTCTGGGATATGTTTGAGGGACATCCGAATTTGCTGCCCACCTATTTCGAGGACGATCCCCGAGCAGCCGACCTTTCAGGAAACTATGTCCGCAAGCCGCTGCTGTCGCGTCGCGGACAGAATATCGAGCTGATCAATGGAGACGCCATCCGAATTCAAACGAAGGGGCCGTATGGCGGCGAAGGATGCGTTGTGCAAGCATTTCATTCACTGCCGGTTTTTGACGGGAAATATCCGCTCCTTGGCTGTTGGTTGATTGCCGGTCGGTCCGCAGGATTGAGTATTCGCGAAAGCCGAAATATTGTCACGACCGAGGATGCGTGTTTCGTGCCGCACGTGATCCTTGAATGATAAGCTGGAATTCAGGGAGTGGCAATTTGACGCAAACTATCAAAACACCCGCTTTCGTAATTGACGAAAATATATTGCGGCAAGACATCGCTCTCTTACGGAAGATCGCGGATGAAGCATCATGTAAGCTGTTGTATTCACCGAAGGCCTGCTCGATATCGTCGGTGTTGGAAATTGTATCTGGTCATGTAGATGGTTTCGGGTGCAGTTCTTTGTTCGAAGTCACATTGGTGGATCAAATATGTGGCGGGGATACGCCAATCCATCTAGTGAGCCCTTTACTGAAAGAAGACACCCTGCGCACGATTGGCGATCGTCTCGACTATGTCACGATGAATTCACTTTCCCAATGGAGCCGGCTCCGGGGGAAAATTTCGTCGCTCACCCAGCCTGGACTTAGAGTAAACCCGCAGCTTTCATTCTTAAACGACCGGCGGTATGACCCTTGCCGGCCTAATTCCAAACTCGGTACGCCAATTGATAAATTGGCCGAAATGGTGAATCGTGATGATGAATTGCTGCAAGGAATTAAAGGTCTCCACTTTCACACCAACTGCGACGCGACCGAGTTCGCCAGTCTGTTGGCGACGGTTCGTCATATCCAAGACCTCATACCCAAATTTTTGGAACGATTGACCTGGGTCAATATGGGTGGTGGGTACCTGTTTAATGAGGTTAATAATTATTCCGATTTTTTCCAGGCGGTCGAAATTTTTCGCGAGATGTTCGGCCTCGTGGTATTCATAGAGCCCGGCGCCAGCGTTGTGCGGAGCGCGGGAATCATCGAAGCGACCGTCCACGATCTATTTGAAAGCGGTGATGCAAAAGTGGCAATTTTGGATGCGACGGTGAACCATATGTCCGAAGTGTTTGAATTCCAATTTGAGCCTGATGTGCTTGGCTACAGTAAGGGAGGTTCGCACCCCTATATCTTGGCCGGCTGCACCTGTCTGGCGGGAGACATTTTTGGCGAGTATACCTTTGACGCGCCGCTGGATGTCGGCTCAAAGGTAAAGTTTCTCAACATGGGCGCCTATACGATATCGAAAGCGCATCGGTTCAATGGGGTTGGTCTCCCGACAATTTATATGCGCCGGTCCAATGGCGCCGTACAATTGTTAAAAGAAGATACATTTGATGATTTTGCGGGAACTTCGGGGGTAATTCACAGTGCGGTTGTATGAAAAAAATGTCTCCGTTCCGCTCGCGCCCGGCAACCACAACCTGATTGGGCATATCGAGAAGGCTCTGTCATTCAGGCTGTCGGATGAAGAGATTCCTATCCGCTTGGCGATCACATCCGCAGACGACAATCAATACAACTGTGAAATCGGATGCCTCGTGGATCCTGGCCTCAGCCATCGAGCGCAACACGACCCGATTTTTAAACTGGAGCGCCGCGCAGCCGAAAATCCCCGCCGGTTTACGGCTGTGTATCTGGTGCCGACGGGCATCGGCGCGGAAATTGGCGGCCATGCCGGCGACGCCACTCCGGCGGCTCGGCTGTTGGCCTCCGTTTGTGATCAATTAATCACCCACCCTAATGTCGTCAACGCAAGCGATATTAACGAAATGCCCGCCAACGCCTTATATGTGGAAGGCAGCGTGATTTGCCGTCTTTTGATGGGAACGGCGGGTTTGGTTCCGGTTAGATCGAATAGAGTTCTGGTGGTTATGGATTCCAGACCCGATGAGATGATTGAAAATCTCGTCGTCAACACGGTAGAGGCGGCCAGGGCGACCTATGGTCTCGATTGCCCAAAAATATATAAACTCGAGCCCCCTTTGGAGCTTGTTGCGACCTATGCCGAGTCGGGAAGAGCCGTGGGTTCCGGGCAGGGAATCGATCGTCTTCTGGCAATGTTGAGGGAGACGCGGGATGAGTACGACGCGGTCGCGATCTCATCGCTCATAACCGTACCCGAAGGATATCACGATAAATATTTCAGCAGTGAGGGCGACATGGTCAATCCCTGGGGCGGGATTGAAGCAATGCTGACCCACGCCGTATCGCATGTTCTCAACGTGCCGTCCGCTCACGCCCCGATGATGGAATCCCGCGAAATATTATTTGAGGATACCGGCAGGGTCGATCCCCGGATGGCGGCCGAGGCTATTTCATCCTCCTTTTTTCACTGTGTGCTGAAAGGCTTAAATCAAAGCCCCCGCATTGTCGTCGACCCCGCCCAAATACAGCTGCCCGGCGTCGTCAACGCCAGAAATATTTCCTGCCTTGTCATTCCGGAAGGCTGTCTCGGATTGCCCACGCTCGCCGCGCTTGAGCAGGGCATACCGGTGATAGCTGTTCGTGAGGGGAAAGGCGTCATCGACTGTGATTTGAACATACTGCCCTGGCGGCAAAATCAACTCATCCACGTTGAAAATTACTGGGAAGCCGCCGGCGTACTGAGTGCACTGCGAGCCGGCATTCAACCAAACTCGGTTCGGAGGCCATTCGAAAGGCTCGGGGTCAAGACCTGGCGTCAATACCGCGAGTTTAAATCCGAAACATTCCAGCAAAAAAAATCATTCGAATAATGGTGAATAATTTGGGGGCGCCAAAATGTAGGCACGCTGTTTTTATCATAAATTCAGCAAGATAGTATTGCATCTTGGAGCCTGTGGAAAACATGTCACGCGGCCTCTCGGTAGTAGGATTTGGTAATTCCGCCGAGCTTTTGCCGGCATCGGATGGGACTATCGCGAGTGGGTCGAAAATCGTGAGCCGGATCACCGGCAACGGAGGGACGCTACAGACTTGATGAAACGAAAATTCTGAAAACGAAAGGAGTTGGGAACAGAAAATTCCACTGGCTACGAACGTGGTATTCTCTCGCGACTTTGCCGCTTTGCCTAACACATTGATTTTGCACAGAACTTGTTTTTATCCCAGGCTCGCCTGCATACCAAAGGAAAGCCGATGCGGCACTTGCCGCGTGGGACGGCGGGCGAACCCAACTCGCCGCAGCCAACGCGAAGATAGAAAACATCCTAACCGCCATCAAGGCGCTCAAAGAATCAATCGATCCGGCGGAACTGCCCCGGCTTGAAACCGAACTCAAGCTGTTGCAGGCAACCAAACGGCGGTTTGAGGACGATATCGCCGCAGTGGCCGCGAAACTGGGCGAATACAAGGTCAAGAGAGAGGCCATTGCGAAGGAAAAGGCCGAGGTGCGCACCGCACTCGACCAGCACGGACGCACCATCACCGCCGATCTTGGCACGGCGATCAACACTTACCGCTTGGAGGACTTGGAAGACTTCGTCGTTGAACGCTCAAAGATGTCCACGTCACAGTTTTAGGGCGTGGCGGTCTACCCGGAGACCATATTATGGAAATATGGTCTCCGTATTGTCCATTTTTCAATTGACAGTTTACGCACCATGAAATTATTATGATCTATACAGCGACCATATTTTAGCAATACGGTCAATGCAGAGATCAAACAAGAAGGCATAGCCATGAAGCAGATAAAAACGAGGTCATATTCGCGCTACAGCACAGATGCCGCCGCATTACTCGGTAAGCTCATCAAACTCGGCAGAAAAGAGCGGAAACTAACCTCGCAGAATTTGGCGGATCGCGCCGGAATAACCAGGGGCACGCTCAGGAGAATTGAAAAAGGCGATCTCAAATGCGAGATCGGCCTCGTGTTTGAAGTGGCCGCGATTGTGGGACTGAAGTTGTTTGATGCGGATAGAACGTCCCTAACCACGCATATAGGCGGAATCGACGAAAAGTTGGCCCTGCTCCCGAAGAGCATACATAAGCCCCAAAGGGGCGTTGAAGATGACTTCTAACAAGAAGGGAGGCGCAGAGGCGTTTGTTTGGATTTGGTTGCCGGGAGAGACAGAACCCGTTGTTGCGGGACGGCTGTACTCTGAAGGAAAGTCGCTGCTCTTCAACTATGGTAAAAGCTATCTGAAGCGGGACAACGCCATTTCCATTTATGATCCGGAGCTTCCGCTAAAAGCGGGGGCGCTTCCTCTTCTCAACGGCCTTTCCATGCCGAACTGTATTCGAGACGGCGCTCCTGACGCCTGGGGACGGCGCGTTATTCTCAACAAAAAGCTGGGGTTAAAGGGGACGGGGTCCGATGACGCCCGGCTCGATGAGTTGACCTATTTTCTTGAGTCAGGCTCCGACCGTATCGGCGCATTGGATTTTCAATGTTCGGCAACGGACTACAAACCGCGCTCCCCCATCAATGCAACGCTTGATGAACTCCTTAAATCGGCGGAGCGTGTGGAAAAAGGCATTCCTTTAACGCCGGAACTCGACCAGGCGCTCTATCACGGAAGCTCCATTGGCGGCGCACGGCCAAAAGCGCTCATCGAAGATCATGACAAAAAATATGTGGCCAAGTTTTCGTCAAGTACGGATTTATATAGCGTTGTCAAAGCCGAATTTATCGCCATGCGTTTGGCAGAGATCGTCGGCCTTAATGTTGCGCCGGTCTCTCTCAAGAAAGCCGCTCATAAGGACGTGCTGCTCATTGAGCGTTTCGACCGCGCGCGCTCAGCGGAAGGATGGCGTCGCAAATGCATGGTTTCGGCGCTGACGCTGTTTGCCTTGGATGAAATGATGGCGAGATACGCCAGCTACGAAGAACTGGCGGAAATCATTCGGCATAAATTCAGGAGCGCACCTGAAACGCTCAAGGAGCTTTTTGGCCGCATCACGTTTAATATCCTTACAGGCAATACCGATGATCACGCCCGCAACCATGCGGCTTTTTGGGACGGCGAAATGCTTTCGCTAACGCCCGCCTATGATATCTGCCCACAAGGGAGGGCCGGAAACGAAGCTTCTCAAGCCATGCTTATTTCCGGCCAAAACCGCATGAGCCGAATTTCGGCTTGCCTGGAGGCGGCGCATCATTTTCAGCTTTCAAACAAAGAAGCATGCGCCATTGTCGAAAAGCAAATGACAGGTATCGGAGAAAACTGGGATTCCGTTTGCGAAATTGCGGAACTTAGCGAGACGGACAGGAGCCTGTTTTGGGGCCGACAGTTCTTTAACCCTTTCGCTTTTTCCGATTTAGAATCAGAAGCCGAACACCTGAAGGAATTGGCCGACAAAATTCGAGCGGAGTGGTGAGCGTAATCACGCTCAATCCCATCGTTCCATGGGCTACAACGACGCCGAATTTATCCTCTTGGATATTTTCTCAGCAGCGGCCTTGACCGGATCATTGGCTATGTGACCTGCCCCCTAGAACTGGTCACTCATGTTGAGAGTTCTTCCGGGTGGTTACGGTGACGGTTTGTGGTTACGGTGGTGGTTACGGTGGTTACGGTGACAG
>CAJXGZ010000023.1 GCA_913053795.1 uncultured Rhodospirillales bacterium
ACGTTTCTTTAATCTCAGCCGGTTTGAGCGCGTTGCTGATAAGCACCTGCGAGGATTCATTCCACCGCACAATGTCAATCTTCTCGCCGCCAAGTTCATCGACGATCACGCCGGCGTCATCGAGTTCGACACCCGCCCCGGCCGCACCGTCTTTAGGGTTATGCTCCCCATTGACTCGAGCGCGCCCGGCGACTCGAGCGTGGAGGAGGGTGGATGACCGCGCTGACCATCCTTGTCGCCGATGATGACGGCGCTATCCGCACGGTGCTCACGCAAGCCTTGGGCCGCGCAGGTTATCAGGTGCGCACCACGGGCAACGCCGCCACATTGTGGCGATGGATCCAGGACGGTGAAGGGGACCTGGTGATAACCGACGTTGTGATGCCTGATGAAAACGGCCTCGATATGTTGCCGCGCATCCGCAAGCTTCGCCCTGAATTGCGCGTCATCGTGATGAGCGCCCAGAGCACCTTGCAAACGGCGCTTAAGGCCACTGAACGCGGCGCATTTGAGTACCTTCCAAAACCCTTTGATCTGGTCGAGTTGGTCAACGTGGTGCGGCGCGCCCTTGAAATTTCCAAAACGCCGAAAAAGCGTGATCCCTTGTCCGAGGATAAGGATGAGCAGCTTCCGTTAATTGGCCGTTCGCCTGCCATGCAGGATATCTACCGGTCATTGGCGCGTCTTATGGGCACGGACTTGACGGTCATGATCGTCGGAGAGTCCGGCACCGGCAAGGAATTGGTGGCGCGCGCCCTGCACGATTACGGCAAGCGGCGAAACGGTCCCTTCGTCGCCGTCAACATGGCCGCCATCCCCCGTGAGTTGATCGAGAGCGAGCTGTTTGGTCATGAGAAAGGCGCCTTTACCGGCGCCGTCGCCCAAAGCGCCGGACGTTTTGAGCAGGCCCAAGGAGGCACGCTCTTTCTTGATGAGATCGGAGACATGCCGCCGGAAGCGCAGATCCGCCTTCTCAGGGTTCTCCAGGAGGGCGAGTACATCTCCGTCGGCGGACAGACGACAATCCGCTCCGACAGCCGCATCATCGCCGCCACCCACCGCGACCTTAAGCAGTTGATTCGTCAGGGGTTGTTCCGGGAGGATTTGTTTTTTCGCCTCAATGTGGTTCCCCTGCGGCTGCCGCTGCTGCGCGAGCGCGCCGAGGACATCCCAGAGCTTGTCCATCATTTTTTAAATCTGGCGTCGTCCGAGGGGCTGCCAAGAAAGATCATTGACAACGCCGCCATGGAAAGGTTGAAGAGCTATCGTTGGCCGGGAAACGTGCGCGAGTTGGAGAACCTCATCCGCCGTCTGGCCGCCCTTTACTCACAAGAGATAATCGGCGTCGACGTTATCGAGGCGGAGTTGGCCGACACCTCTCCAGCCACTGAAAGTGGGGAAGGAAACGGCCTGACTCACTCCATGGAGATGCATCTTCAGAGTTATTTCTCCGCCCACGGCGATAGCCTGCCTTCTTCCGGCCTTTACGAGCGTGTGCTTAAAGAGGTGGAGCGCCCCCTGATTTCCCTGACCCTTCACGCGACGGGCGGCAATCAGATCAAGGCGGCCAATGTTCTCGGCCTCAATCGCAATACCTTGCGAAAAAAAATACGCGACCTCAATATCCCCGTTGTCAGGGGAGGGGGGGGGAAATGAAAACCCGGGTAAAACGCTCCAGACGTTTGCTTAAGCGTTTCCTGCTCTGGTCGCGCCGCATGCGCGTGAATCGCAAAGTCGGATATTCCCTGGCGTCGGCGGCGGCTGTTTCGAGCGTGGCGACCTTCGCCGTCATGACCGGCGCTCTTTCTTACGGCCCCGAATCAAAGGTCCTTATCAATCTCCTCTATTTTGACGCCGTTCTGCTTCTGCTTCTGGTGGCTATCGTGGCGGGGCGGATTGTCGCCGTATCCGCTGAGCGTCTTCGCGGCAAGGCCGGATCGGGTTTGCATTTTCGCCTTGTCGCCATGTTCAGTTTGGTGGCGATCACCCCGGCGATCCTGGTCGCCGTGTTTTCGATGATGTTCATTAACTACGGCGTGGAGCATTGGTTCAGCCAAAGGGTGCGAACGGCCATTGAGGAATCCAACGCGGTGGCCAAGGCCTACCTCCATGAACATCAGCAGAATGTCCGCGCCGACGCCTTGGCCGTCGCCAACAGTCTGAATATTGACGCGCGCATTCTGATCCAAGATGCGCAGTTGTTCAGTGACTTCCTTACCTCCCAGGCCGATTTGCGCTCCTTGCCGGAGTTGATTGTCATCGACGGCTCAGGTCAAGTTCTGGCCCGCTCGCAACTGAGTTTGGCCCTGGAATTCGAACTCGTCCCCAAGTCCGCAGTTCAGAAGGCCAGCGCTGGAAATATAGTCGTAATCGTCACCAACGAACGCGATGAGAGGGTGCGCGCCGTGGTCAAACTGGCCAGTTTTAACGACGCCTATCTGTTGGTGGGACGCTTCATTGATCCCGGCGTTCTGGAGCATATTTACAAAACCGCCGGGGCGGTGGCCGAATACAAGAGTCTCGAAAAAGAGCAGGAGGGGTTCCAGCTTACTTTCCTGATGATTTTCGTCGTGGTGACGGTGTTGTTGCTGCTGGCCGCCATATGGATCGGGTTGACCCTGGCCACACAACTCGCCAGGCCCATCAGTAACCTGATCTTGGCGGCTGAACAGGTCCGCGAGGGGAATTTTGAGGTCAGCGTCGACGCTTCGGACAGCACCGATGAGATCGGAGCCTTAAGCCGCGCCTTTTTGCGCATGACGAGGAAATTGAAAACCCAGCGCCAGGGGCTGATGGAAGCAAACCGCCAGCTTGACGAAAGGCGCCGGTTTACGGAAACGGTGCTGAGCGGCGTCTCCGCCGGCGTCATCGGGTTGGACGGGAAGGGGCTCATTCATCTGCCCAATCGCTCGGCCTCGGAACTGCTCGCCGCCGATCTTGAGAAAGCTGTCGGCAAACCTCTAAAAAAGGTTGTTCCTGAAATGTCATCCCTTTTTGAGAAGGTGAAAAAGCGTCCCGCCCGGCTGCGCCAAGCGGAACTCACGCTGGTTCGCGACGGCGCCCCCCGCACCTTGTTGGTGCGCATCGCCGCGGAGCGCCTGGACGAGGACGTTATCGGATACGTCGTCACCTTTGATGACGTTACCGAACTTATGTCGGCCCAGCGTCAGGCGGCCTGGTCCGATGTGGCGCGGCGCATCGCCCATGAGATCAAAAACCCGTTGACCCCGATCCAGCTTTCCGCAGAACGCCTAAAACGTAAATACCTGAAGGAAATCAAGAGTGATCCGGAAACTTTTTCCATTTGCACCGAGACGATTATCCGTCAGGTTGCGGATATTGGCCGCATGGTTGATGAATTCTCCTCCTTCGCGCGAATGCCGCAACCAGATATGAAGCTCGAAAATCTTCAGGAAATTTGCCGCGACGCGGTCTTCATGGAAAAGAACCGCCATACGGATATTGAATACGACACTGAATTTCCCGAGGAGGGAATATTCTTGCGCTGCGATAGCCGTCAGTTATCTCAGGCCTTGATTAACCTGCTAAAAAACGCCTCGGAGTCCGTCGACGGCCGGGAAAAACCCCCCAAGGAAGATTTGGCGCCAGGTTGGGTGAAACTGACGTTGAGTAAGAAGGAAACTCCTGGCGGCGCGACGGTTCGCATCGTGGTGGAGGATAACGGCGTTGGTCTTCCCAAGGAGGACCGTGACCGTCTGACCGAGCCCTATGTCACGGGACGCAGCAAGGGAACCGGCTTGGGGCTGGCGATTATCAAGAAAATCATGGAAGATCATAACGGTGATCTGATACTTGATGACCGTAAAGAGGGAGGGGCGCGAATCACCATGGTGTTTCGGCGCCTGGAGGAGGCCGACGCCGAACCGGAAAATGCGAATGAACCAAAAGACGAGCTGTCTTTGAATTAATCAGCGGACATCCTGACACATGGCGCATGATATTCTGATCGTTGACGATGAAGCCGATATACGGGCGCTGACATCCGGCATTCTTGAGGATGAGGGCTATCAGCCCCGCGAGGCGGCGGACAGCGCAAGCGCGCTCGCCAGCATTGAAACCCGGCGGCCGAGCCTCGTGCTTCTTGATATATGGCTTCAGGGAAGCGAGTTGGACGGACTTGAAATCCTGGAGGCGATCAAGAAGGATCATCCCGCTTTGCCGGTTGTCATGATGAGTGGGCATGGAACAATCGAGACCGCGGTCAAAGCGATCAGTCTCGGGGCCTCCGATTTCATCGAGAAGCCTTTCAAGGCGGACCGCCTGATTTTGGAGATCAAACGCGCTATCGAGACGGCGCGCCTGATGCGCGAGAACGAAGAGTTGCGCCTTCGCGCCGGCGGCGAATCGGAATTGATCGGGCGCTCTCCGGCCCTCAACAAGGTGCGCCAGATCATTGAGCGCGTCGCCCCCGCCAACAGCCGCGTCCTCATTACCGGTCCGGCGGGCTCGGGCAAGGAAGTATTGGCGCGCATGCTGCACGTGCGCTCGCACCGCGCCAACGGTCCCTTTGTCGTCGTTAATTGCGCCAGCATGCGGCCTGAGCGCATGGAGGTCGAACTTTTCGGGACCGAGGACCCCGACAGTGATAACGAAAGCGGGCCCACCAAGGTCGGAACCTTCGAGGCCGCGCACAACGGCACGCTATACCTGGACGAGGTGACGGACATGCCCTTGGAAACCCAAGGCAGGATCGTCCGCGTGCTGCAAGAGCAAATATTCGAAAGGGTCGGCGGCGGCGCCCTGGTTGAAGTGGACGTCAGGGTGATCGCCTCGGCCACCGGAGACATCAAAAAGGAAATCGAGGAAGGGCGTTTCCGCGAGGATTTGTTCTATCGGCTCAGCGTCGTTCCCATCGAGGTTCCTCCGCTCAACGAACGGCGCGAAGATATCCAGGCGCTCGCTGAATATTTTATGGAGCGGGCCGCCGAAAGCTGTGGCCGGCCTCAGCGCAAGCTGGGAAAGGACGCCCTGGCGCTTCTTCAAACCTATGAATGGCCCGGAAACGCCAGGGAATTGCGCAACGTCATCGAGCGCTTGTTGATCATGGCGCCGGGCGACGCCGAAGATCTTATCGGCGCCGATGTTCTTTCCGGCGTCCTCGGCGGCGCCGCAAGGTCCTCCAACAATATTCTTAAGGGGAGTGACGAAATCATGGGTCTGCCCCTTCGCGAGGCGCGCGGAATCTTTGAGAGGAACTACCTGCAATCTCAAGTAACCCGCTTTGAAGGAAATATCTCACGCACCGCCGATTTCGTGGGAATGGAGCGTTCGGCTCTGCACCGGAAACTCAAATCTCTTGGCATTTCCAGTAATGAAAAGTCCCGCTCCACGGACGCTAAGGACACGGGCTCATGAAGGTGGTCGTCTGCGGCGCCGGACAGGTAGGATACAACATCGCCCGTCACTTGGCCATGGAGAATAATGACGTCACCGTTGTCGACCAAGACCCTGAGTTGGTGCAAAAGGTGACCGACACACTGGACGTTCAGGGCGTTGTGGGCCACGCTTCGCACCCCGATATCCTTGAGAAGGCGGGACTGAATGACGCGGAAATGATCATCGCCGTCACTTACGCCGATGAAGTCAATATGGTGGCTTGCCAAGTCGCCCATTCTCTTTTCGACGTTCCCACCAAGATCGCCCGCGTACGCCATCAGAGTTACCTGCAACCCATGTGGGTCAACATGTTTTCCCGGGACAACATGCCCATTGACGTCATCATTTCTCCTGAAATCGAGGTGGCTCTCGCGGTGACCCGGCGCCTACAGGTGCCCGGCGCCTTCGAGATGATCCCCTTGGTGGACGACAAGGTGAAGCTTCTTGGCGTCCGCTGCGAGGAGGATTGCCCTCTTGTCAATACGCCGTTAAAGCAACTGACGGAGCTTTTTCCAGACCTCAATATTGTCATCGTCGGGCTGGTTCGCCAAGGCAACGCGCTTATTCCCTCAGCGGACGATCAGATGTTGCCTGGAGACGAGGTCTATTTTGTGGTTGATAGTTCGCAGTTGATGCGCGCCATGGCCGCTTTCGGCCATGAAGAGTCCGAGGCGCGGCGGCTTCTGATTTTCGGCGGCGGCAACATCGGCCTTTTCCTGGCCGAGGTGATTGAAAAGGAGCACCCCTGGGTCAACGCCAAAATCATTGAAATTAATAATGAGCGCGCTGAATTCGTGGCCACCCGCCTCGGCCGCACTGTTGTCATCAACGGCGATGTCCTGGACTCGGAAATCCTGGAGGAAGCCAATGTCGCCGCAACCGGAACCGTGGTCGCCGTGACCGACGACGACGAAACCAATATCCTGTCTTCGCTGCTGGCAAAGCGTTACGGCTCCCTTCGCACCATCACCCTGATAAACAAGAGAACATACGAATCCCTGATCACCACCCTTGGCATTGACGTGGTGGTCAGTCCGCGCAACATCACCGTATCCACCATCCTTCAGCAGGTTAGGCGCGGGCGCATCCACTCGGTGCATACCCTGCGCGACGATTTTGGCGAGCTGATCGAGGCTGAAGCCATGGAAACCTCCCCCCTTGTTGGGACGCCGCTTAAGGAGGTGGATCTCTCGGATGATGTGTTGATCGGAGCCATCGTGCGCGACGGCCAAGTCATCTGTCCGCGCGGCCATACCGTGATCCAGACCGGAGACAGAGTCGTGCTTTTCGCCGCCAAGAAAGCAGTCCACATAGTGGAAAAGATGTTCTCCGTGCAGCTCGAATATTTCTAAGCTCGGAAACAACGATAAATGTCCAGAATCGCCTACGTAAACGGCCGCTACGCGCCGCATTGCGAAGCCGCCGTGCATGTGGAGGACCGTGGCTATCAGTTCTCCGACGGCGTCTACGAGGTCATCATGGTGAGGGCTGGGCGCATGGTTGACGGTAATGGCCACCTGGAACGCTTGGGACGCTCCCTTGAGGCGGTTAAAATAGACTGGCCAATGAATAGGCGCTCCCTTGAAGTGGTGATTGGCGAAGTTGTGCGCCGCAATCGCCTTAGGGATGGTTTTATTTACCTGCAAGTCACCCGCGGCGTCGTCCGCCGCGATCATCAATTTCCCGACAACATCCAACCGTCCCTGGTCATGACGGCGCGGCGTTGCGCCGTCCTCGCCGATTCCCTGGATGATCTGGGCGTTGGCGTTATCACGATTCCAGACACAAGGTGGAAACGTTGTGATATCAAATCGATATCTCTTCTTTCTAATGTTTTAAGCAAGCAAGAGGCGAGGGAGGCGGGAGCCTATGAAGCCTGGTTGGTGGATGAAGAAGGATACGTCACGGAAGGGGCTTCATCCAACGCCTGGATCGTTACCGGCGCCGGCGGGTTGGTGACGCGCCCTGTGGGACGCGCCCTGCTCGGCGGCGTTACGCGCCAAACCGTGTTGGAATTGGCGCGTGGGGAGGGGGTGGCCCTGTGTGAGCGCCCCTTCACCGTCGAGGAAGCGCGAGTGGCCGCCGAGGCTTTCCTCACCAGCACCACCTCTTTCATAAAACCGGTGGTGAGCATCGACGGCGTCAAGGTGGGCGCGGGGCGGCCCGGTCCCGTCTGCGCAAGCCTGACGGCCCTTTACGCCGCTTATGTTAAAGCGCAAGGGGGCGGAGAATAATGAATGTCAGCTCTTTGAATACCCGCCCCAAGGCCATTCTTTTTGATTGGGACAACACCCTGATCGATTCATGGCCGGTGATCCATGACGCCCTCAGCGCCACGTTCAAGGCCTTTGGCCTTGATCCCTGGACCATGGACCAGACCCGCCAAAGGGTGCGCAAGTCCCTGCGCGACAGTTTTTCAGGCCTGTTTGGCGAGCGTTGGGAGGAGGCGGGAGAGTTTTTTTATGAACGTTTCGCCGCCATACATCTGGAAAACCTTCACCCCCTTCCCGGCGCCGGGCCGATGCTGGCGGAGCTCAAGGGGCAAGGCGTTTATCTCGGCGTTATTAGCAATAAAAAGGGAGATTTCCTTCGCCTCGAGGCGAGCCGTCTGGGCTGGAGCGCCTATTTTGGCGGGCTGGTCGGCGCCACGGACGCGAAAAGAGACAAGCCGGCCACCGAGCCCGTTGACCTGGCCCTTCATGGCAGCGGCGTTGCGCGCGGCGGCGACGTCTGGATTGCCGGCGACGCGGACATCGATATGGAGTGCGCCCTTAACGCCGGTTGTATCCCTATATTAGTGCGTGAAAATCCTCCTGGAGACGATGAATTCAATGCTCACAAGCCCTATCGGCACTTTAAAGGGCTCCAGGAGTTAACAAAGTACATACGGGAGTTGTAACGGCTTAATTATTCTTATTGAACTTTTCCCTCTTTATGTGCATTAATGCAATTATCGCCGGGATAATTTGGCGAAAAATGAAAATGTGTGGGTCACGAAAATGCTGTTGTTGACCCAACAATAATAATAGGGGGGATGAGCCCATGTCTTCGGAAAGGGCGCATAATGTTCAGGACGTCTTCCTGAACTACATAAGAAAAAACAAGACCCCGGTCACGATCTTCCTTGTAAATGGCGTAAAACTTCAGGGGATCGTAACATGGTTCGATAACTTCTCCGTTCTCCTGCGCCGCGACGGGCATACCCAGTTGGTGTATAAACACGCCATTTCAACGGTTATGCCCTCGGTGCCCATACAGTTGTTCGAGCCCGAGAAGAACGAAGAAGCAGAGGCCGATTCCGATTAATTTAGGAGCCGTCTCTCTGAAAGGCCAGCCGAAAGGAACGGCGCCGCCATCGAACGACAGCGGCGGCGAGACATGTTTTGTTATTCATCCTCATCAAAGAACGTCCGCACGATCCCGCGATCCCTCGGCGCGCCTGGAGGAAGCTATCGGTTTGGCGCGCGCCATTCATCTTGACGTGGTCCACGCCGAGGTGGTGCGCTTAAGCAAAATCAGGCCCTCCACTTTGTTCGGCAAGGGCGCGGTGGAGAGGATTGCGGGTCTTATCCAGCAGTATATCCCATACCCGCCGGATGACGGTAATGGCTTTACCAAGAAGGCGATGATGGTGGTGGCGATTGATGCGGCTTTGACGCCGGTGCAGCAACGGAACCTTGAGCGCGCTTGGAAAAGCAAGGTCATCGACCGCAACGGCCTGATCCTGGAGATTTTCGGCGCCCGCGCCCGCACCCGCGAGGGAAGGCTACAGGTGGAATTGGCGGCGCTGACCTATCAGCGTTCGCGCCTGGTGCGCTCGTGGACGCATCTGGAGCGCCAGCGCGGCGGCGCGGGGTTCATGGGCGGTCCCGGCGAAACCCAGATCGAAACCGACCGCCGCCAGATCGGCCGGCGCATCACCCGCATCAAACGCAAGCTCAACGAAGTCAAGCGCACCCGCAATCTTCACCGTCAGGCGCGGCGGCGGGTTCCTTTTCCGGTGGTTTCCCTGGTGGGCTACACAAACGCCGGAAAATCCACGCTTTTCAACGCCTTGACGTGCGCCGAGGTGGAAGCCAAGGATCAACTTTTCGCGACGCTTGATCCGACCATGCGCGGTCTTGAGCTGCCGTCGGGACGAAAAATGATCTTGTCGGACACCGTTGGCTTCATTTCGGACCTCCCCCATGAGTTGGTGAACGCCTTTCACGCCACCTTGGAGGAGGTCTTGAAGGCCGATCTCATCGTACATGTGCGCGACGTCGCTCATCCCGACAGCCTGTCTCAAAAGCGTGATGTGGAGGGAGTGTTGAGCGAGCTTGGCGTCAAAGATCAAGGAAATCTGATCGAAGCGCTTAACAAGATCGACTTGCTGGGGGCGGGCGAACGCGAAAGCCTGATCAACCGGGCCAACCGCGGCGAACCGACTCAGGCGCCGCTATCGGCGCTGACGGGGGAGGGGACCCAGGACCTGCTTCAAGCCCTTGACGCGCGTTTGTCGGAATCCTTTCTGGTCGTGGATTTGGCGCTCGCGCCCGGGGATGGCGCGGCGATCTCCTGGCTTTATGAGCACGGCGAGGTGCTGGAGCGCGATGATGGAGAGCAGGTCATACATCTCAAGGTGCGTTTTGACGCCGCCAACAAAGCGCGTTTTGAGCGGCTGCATGGGCGGAAATAATTAAATATATTGGTTCTCCGGGTTCATTTTAGCTTGTATTGTTTGACTGTAAGTTATCACCATAATTCATTTTTTATCCACATTAACATTCTACTAGTAGACAGGCGTTTTTTTTCGTAGTATGTTGATGAGGGTACCAGCGCATCATGTTGTATGTCTAGAGCCGGCCAATTCTACTAGTAGAAACGATCAAATAAGGAGGCCCCCTTATGGCGACGTCAAAGTCACAGAAAAAATGGCGCGACAAACATCGGTTTGTCAAAAAACAACTCAACGTAATGTCCAGGCGTTTGATCCACAGTTACCTGGATGAAATCGCCGAGGAATATAAATTGCGTGGAAAGGGCGAGGCGGTGGCTTTCTGTTGCTTCGTCACCAAGGCGCTCATCCAGCGCGCCGGTTTCAATGAGGAGACGGCGCGCATTCTCGATGTCTTCCAACACACCTACAATCAGGATCGCGACATCTATTCGGCTTAAATAACCGGATAGGGTAATATGCGGCATTAAGAGACTTTCCCCCATGATTCCCAACAATAGTAAAATAATGGAAGCCATCCGCGAGACCGCGGCGGCGGAGATCATGCCCCGATTCAACGCATTGTCAGAGAGCGACATTACCGAGAAGGGGCCTAACGATTTGGTGACGACCGCCGATATCGAGGCCGAAAAACGTTTGGAATTATTGCTGAAATCCCTAGCGCCAGGCAGCGTCGTCATCGGCGAGGAGGCGGCGGACGCCGATCCCAAGCGGCTTGACCTCCTCAAGGGCTTAGATCCCGTGTGGCTGCTGGATCCGCTGGACGGCACCAACAATTTCGTTCGGGGCGAACCCTGCTTCGCCATTATTGTCGCCTATTGCGTGGCGGGCGAGACCCTTGCCGGCTGGATTCATGATCCCATTTCCGACGCCACCGCCTGGGCGGTTAAGGGCGGCGGGGCCTGGATGGCGGAGGGCGCTCGAACCGGAAACCGCGTCATGCGCGTAGGCCGGAATTCCGTTTCGCCGATGACCGGTTTCCTGAGCGGGCGAACGCGCCGAAAACTGGCGCAACGGCGCGAGCGGGGGGAGGGGAATCCGCCCCAGGGCGTTCATTATGGATGCGTGGGGCGCGAATATATGGATTTGGCCGCTGGCGCGCTTCAATTTTCCTATTATACGCGCCGCCTCAAGCCCTGGGATCACGCCGCCGGCGTGCTGATTCATCAAGAGGCGGGCGGCTATAGCGCCATTACCTGCGATGGCGCGCCATACAATCCGGCGCGGGGAGGAACCTATGGGGACGCCGCCCTGCTGCTGGCCCCCAACCGCGATGACTGGGAAATTCTCAAGGGAATTCTGGAGGATTAGAGCCTGTTATCTTAAGACCAATACCAGATTTGGGGTGGGGTCGTAGAGGCTTTTGATTTTCCAGGTGAAGGTCTTTTCGCCCCGCCCCTTTACATCGCCTTTGACCTTGGTGGCGTTGTGTTCAACCACCCTCAAGTCGGTGATGACGCGGATTTCACCCTGGATGTTGAGCCCAATTCCGGTGAGGCGTTTTGCGTTGGTTTTGGAGACGGAAGCGCCCATCATGACCGCCAGCCCTTTTTTCTTGAGGTATTTGACGGTGAGGAATTTCTCGTTGCGGCGCAGGAAGGTCACCATCTTGGCCTTGAGCAAGTCGCCCTTTTTCTCCCAATGGACCTTGAAGACGCCCTTGTTGAAGTATTTGAACTCCTTAACGTCCGGATCGCGCCCTATAAGGTCGTTTTTGATCAGCTTGACCTTTGCGCGCTCCTGGGCGCCCGTGATTTTGCCCTCGCGCAAGCCGCTGTAAAGGCCGATATCCGCTAAATAGCCGTCGAAGATCATGGTGTAGTACCCTCTGCGGCTGATCTCGATCTCGGCGTCGAAACGGACGGGGGCGTAGCAGCCGCTGAGCAGCGGCGCGATAAATGCAAATATTGCAAAAAGTGATAATGATTTCAGGATTTTAGGTGTCATAACCTGCATCAATTCCGCGCCGGAGAAATAATAAAGCCGAATTAATATATATTATGAAGGCGCACGGCGCCATTTCAAGGGGTGGTGCGTGACGCGTGGGGATGGGGGGTGAGGCCGCAATAGGGGCTCTGAAGGGGGCGCCGTCTATGCGGCTTCCTCCTTTCTTTTGGTCTGTAAGCCGTTAGCAAATAGATGACCCCCGAAATTACGGCGATCCAAAGGCCGATTGGCCCGACGAATCCTGAAAACGCGAGCAATGCAAGGCCAATGGCCATATCCGTGCGTGGCGAGAAATACAGCAAGAGGGTAAAGATCGCGGCGGCGTTCAAGGTCAACGCCAGCGACCAGAAATGGGGCAAGCCGAAAAGCGCGGCGTCGGTATTATAGATCAGCAAGCCCGCCGCAAGGCCCGCCGTTAAATTCAGGGGGTGCTTCCATTTCGCAAGGGCAGGGGCGCGGGTTTTATCATAGGGGGTAAGGATCATTTATTAGAAATGCGAAGCGCCGCCCCCCGTTTCAATCATTATTTTCCTGTTGCTTCGCTTGAAGCCATAGACTTTCCATTTCACCCAAGGAAACGTTCTCGGGCGCCCTAGATTGGGCGGAGAGGGTGGTTTCAATGTAACGAAAGCGCCGCTCGAACTTGGAATTGGCGCGGCGCAAGGCTTTTTCCGGATCCACGTCCAGTTTTCGCGCCAGATTGACGAGGGTGAACAGAAGATCCCCGGTTTCATCTTCAATGCGCCCGGCGCCGGGATCGGCGCATAGCGGTGTTCTTGAGCCGCCTGGGGCCGGGGGGGGGACGGCGCGGGAGGCCTTGCGTATCTGATGGGTTGCGGCTTGTAGATATTGGTGGCGGCCAGAATGCGATTGGTGTAGCCGGGGAAACTCGCCACCACCTGTTCAGCCAATGCATAGCGCTCCTGGGGCGCCAGCTCCAAGGCTTTCGCTATGACGGGATCCAACAGCCGAGGGTAATTGGCGATCACCGTGATCACAACCAAGGCCAGGACGTCGTTGGGTTGGCGGCTGACTGTGGCGGCGTTCTTGAGGGATTCGATCACATTGCCCGGCAGCGCTTCCTGGGCGGCGGTGCGCGGAGACCAAAAAGCGGCGGTGATAACAAACGCCGCCAAAAGGCGTTTCACGCTCATGCGGTTATACTTACGAATCATCGCCCAATGCCCATAATCAATCCCAGTCTGCGGATTCTTTACATTAATTTCGTGTGAAAAAGGAATATTTTTTTTATGTTGTTACGTTTAGGGACGTTTTGCGGTGGCGTTCACGCCCCTTTTTCCCCTTGCAAATTCGCACGAGCGGCGTTAAGTAGCGCTGCTTATTTCACACGCGGGCTTGCGGCCCCGGCAAAAAATACGCCGTTCTCGCCGCTCCGGTGTCTGGTTATCTTTAATCGGGCGACGCTCGCGGAGGTCAAACCGGAGAAGGATTTATATCATGGCTCTTCCCTCCTTTACTATGCGCCAGCTCCTGGAAGCCGGCGTCCATTTCGGACACAGCACCCGCCGCTGGAACCCAAAGATGGCGGCCTTCCTGTTCGGGGTGCGAAACAACATTCACATCATCGATCTGCAACAGACGGCGCCCATGCTGCACCGGGCCATGACCACGGTGCGCGACATCGTCGGCGGCGGCGGCAGGATGCTGTTCGTCGGCACCAAGCGCCAGGCCAGCGACAAGATCATGGAATCCGCCAAGCGTTGCGGACAATACTACGTCAATCACCGCTGGCTCGGCGGCATGATGACCAACTGGCAGACAATCTCCAAGTCCATCAAGCGCCTGCGCGAGCTGGACGAAATGTTCGAGGGCGAAAACGTCGGCCTCACCAAGAAGGAGCTTTTGAAGCTGACCCGCGAGCGCGACAAGCTCGACCGCGCCCTTGGCGGCATCAAGGAGATGGGCGGGCTGCCCGACGTGCTGTTTGTTGTCGACATCAACAAGGAGGCCATCGCCGTGGCCGAGGCCAATAAGCTCGGCATTCCCGTGGTCGGCGTCATCGACAGCAACTCCGACCCCAGGGGCATTGACTACCCCATTCCCGGCAACGACGACGCCATCCGGGCGATCACGCTTTATTGCGAGATGATGACCGGCTCGGTCCTCGACGGTATCCAGCGTGAAGTGGTGGCCGCCGGTATCGATAGCGGCGCGGCGGCAAGCCCGGCGGCGGAAGCGGCCGTGGAAAAACCGGCCGTGGAAAAACCGGCCGTGGAAGAGCCGCCCAAGGCGGAAGAATCCAAGCCGGAAGACGCCTCTGCCGTCTCCGCAGCAGGTAGCTAAAAACCATTGGTATCAATATGATATAAAGAATTTATAATAGCGGAGATTAATAAAAATGGCGGAGATCACGGCCTCTCTGGTCAAGGAACTTCGAGAAAAATGCGGCGCCGGCATGATGGACTGCAAAAAGGCGTTGAGCTCAACCGGCGGCGACATCGAGGCGGCTTCCGACTGGCTACGCAAGAAGGGGCTTTCGACGGCGGCTAAAAAAGCCGGCCGGGTGGCGGCGGAAGGCCTGATCGGCATCGCCCAGGACGGCAACCGCGGCGCCATGGTGGAAATTAACGCCGAAACCGATTTCATCGCCCGTAATAAAAATTTCCGGGTTTTCGTGAAAACGGTGGCCGGACTGGCGCTTGCCGCCGATGGCGACCTCGACGCCCTGAAAGCCATGGATTATCCCGGCGCCGATCGGACCGTCGCCGAATATCTGACCGGCATGATCGCCACCGTCGGCGAAAATATGGAATTGCGCCGCACGTCCACCATTTTCGTCGATCGGGGCGTGGTCGCGTCCTATATGCACAACGCCCAGGAAACCGGCGAGAAAACCAGTCTCGGCAAGATCGGAGTCGTGGTCGGGCTGGCCTCCGATGGTGATCCGCTAAAACTGGCCGCCGTCGGCA
>CAJXGZ010000024.1 GCA_913053795.1 uncultured Rhodospirillales bacterium
GCGTTTGTGGTGGACCGCCCCCCGCCCGATATTGGGCTCGATCGTGCAGAACGGAAAGTTCGAGGCCTCGGCGGCCTGGGTCGCGGTCAGCGCGTTGAAAAGCGTCGATTTGCCGACATTGGGCAGCCCGACAATGCCGCAGTTAAACCCCATCGTCTTTTGTTTCCTTTTCCTCGGGCTTTTTCTTTTTCTTGGGCTTTTTCTTCTGGGGCGGCTTTATGTCGAGCGCCACCTTGTTCAGGAACCCGGCGTCGTCGCCTTCCATAAGGACGCCGAAATGCTCGGCCAGGGCGTCCAGCAGCGGCGCCAGCCACTTTTCGTCGGCCTTGGAGAAGTCCTTCAGGACATGGCGGGTGACCTTGTCCCTGTGGCCGGGGTGGCCGACGCCCATGCGCAGGCGCCTATAGCCGGGGCCCATATGGGCGTGGATGGAGCGCAAGCCGTTGTGCCCGGCGTGACCGCCGCCGTTCTTGATCCGCAAGCGTCCGGCCTCCAGGTCGATCTCGTCATGCAGGACGATGACCTCTTCGGGCGCGATCTTGAAAAAGCGGCGGGCTTCGGCCAGCGAACGTCCCGATTCGTTCATAAAGGTCTGGGGCTTGAGCAGCAGCGCCTTGCGGCCGCCGATGGAACCCTCGGAGGCCAAGCCCTGGAACTTGGAGCGGAACTGGGCGAAGCCATGGCGCCCAGCGATGGCGTCCACCGCCATGAAGCCGATGTTGTGGCGGTTCCCGGCGTAATCGGGGCCGGGGTTGCCGAGACCGGCCACCAACAACATTTACTAGCCGCCGGAGCCGGACTTGGAGTTGGACTTGGACTTGGCGTCGTCTCCGCCCTCTTCGCCCTCGGCGCCTTCTTCGCCCTCGGCGCCCTCTTCGCCCTCTTCGCCTTCCTCCAGCTCCTCGCCTTCCTCCAACTCTTCCTCTTCGATGGTGGGCAGCAGCGTCGGCGCGGCGATGGTGGCGACGGTGAAGTCGCGATCGGTAATCGTCGTTTGAACGCCTTCGGGCAGCTTGATGTCGCTGATATGGACGCTATCCCCGATTTCCAGCCCGGCGACGTCGGCGATAATGGTCTCGGGAATGTTTTCAGCGGAGCAAATCAACTCGATGGTGCGGCGCACCACGTTGAGCACGCCGCCGGTCTTTATTCCCGGGCACTCCTCTTCGTTGATGAACGTCATCTGGACTTCGACGTTGAGCTTGGTGGTGGCGCTGAAGCGCATGAAATCCACATGGATGGGACGATCGGTGACGGGATCGAGCTGGATGTCGCGGGCCAGCACCCGGTGGGCGTCGCCGTTGACCTTAAGCTCGAAGACGCGGGCGAAAAACCCAGGGCCGTGAAGCTGGCGCTTGAGCTCGATGGGGTCCAGGGAAATCATTACCGGGGTTTGTTTGTCGCCATAGATGACGGCCGGCACGCGGCCGGCGTTGCGGATGGCGCGGGATGCCCCCTTACCCACCCGCGCGCGCTCCTCGGCGTTCATGGATGTTGCTTGCGACATTTTACGTGTTCCTTTCTCTCTTCTACGCTTGGGCCGGCCTTCAGGGGCGCCGGCCTATCTCAAGTTTACGTTCTATAACTCGTTAAACAGACTGGAAACGGATGACTCCTCGCTGATGCGGCGAATGGCTTCAGCCATCAGCGGCGCGATGGAAAGCTGCTCCAAGTTACTCGCCTTGCGCACGGCCTCGGTGGCTTGAATGCTGTCGGTGGTGATCATGGCTTTAATGGGCGAAGCGGCCACCCGCGCCACGGCGCCGCCCGAAAGCACGCCATGGGTGACGTAAGCCGAAACCGATTTCGCGCCTTTCTCCACAAGAGCGACGGCGGCGTTGCAGAGCGTTCCGGCGGAATCGACGATGTCGTCAATCATCAGGCAATCACGTCCCTTGACGTCGCCGATGATGTGCATCACCTCCGAGACGCCGGCGCGCTCGCGGCGTTTGTCGATGATGGCCAGATCGGCGCTTAAGGGCTTGGCGATGGCGCGGGCGCGCACCACGCCGCCGACGTCGGGCGAGATGACCATCAGTTGGGAGCCGTCGAAGCGTTCCCTGATGTCCTTGATGAACACCGGCGCGCCGTAGAGGTTGTCGAGCGGAATGTCAAAAAATCCTTGGATTTGTCCGGCATGCAGATCAATGGTCAGCACCCTGTCGGCGCCGGCGACGGTAATCAGGTTGGCCACCAGCTTCGCCGATATGGGGGTGCGCGGCCCCGACTTGCGGTCCTGGCGGGCGTAGCCGAAATAGGGCATGACGGCGGTGATGCGCCGCGCCGAGCCCCGCTTGAGGGCGTCGATGGAAACCAGCAGCTCCATCAAGTGGTCGTTGGCCGGAAACGATGTGGACTGAATGACGAAGACATCCTCGCCGCGCACGTTCTCTTGAATCTCGGCGAACACCTCCATGTCCGAGAAGCGGCGGATGCTGGCCTTGGTGAGCGGAATATCGAGGTGCTCTGAAATCGCCTCGGCCAAAGGCAGATTACTGTTGCAAGCGAGAATTTTCATCTCTGAAAGTCTCTCCGGCGTTTTTCAGCCGGACCTAATGAGCGAAAAATAAACCAACTTCAGGACAAGGCCCCAGCCGAAGCGCCAGCCGGACGGGGCGGAACTTATCAGCGTCCCCAACGCCTGTAAACGAGTTTCGTCGAATGTCGCCCCAAGGATCGCTTTTATCCTTAAATAGGCGGCGGCGGCGCCTTGCCCGGAATTTGCTTCAACCTCGGCGGCCGGGTTGATTTCTTCCTTGTTTCATCACGCTCCTTGGGGGCCTCCTTGACGCGCGGCTTATTGGCCCTGGCCAGAATATCCCCGATGCCGCCGATGGCCGCCGACGCCACCTGCGAGGCGATTTTTCCCCAAGCGCCGTTTAGGCTGCCGGCGGCCACCCTGTTCTCCTGGGTGGCCGCGCCCACCTTGGCGCCTGCGAGGGTCGACACCGTCCATGTCACCTTCACCCATTGTTTTCCCTTGACGGGCGCGGAGACGTCGACCACGCCTTGAAGCACGTAGTCCACCTGCCTTGGATCCTCGGTGACGGAAACGTCGGTCAAGGTAAGGGATTCCTTGATGGCGGCGGTTAAGGCGCGGCCGCCGTCGCCGGGCGCGCCGGTGACGTCCTTCACCAACAGACCGGAGCCCCTCAACTCGGCGGGCGGCAAGACCTCCTCTTTTTTTCTTATCATTTCGGCGAAGGGCTGGGCGGCCTCTTGGCCCACGGCGCGGATGATCTTGGGGTCGCCGTTCTCCCATTCGAACCATTCGCCGCGCACGCCTTGGGTATAATCGCCGACGGTATTGCCCTTGGCGTCGGAAAGAACCCAGCGGATGACGATGATATACGACGCCCTCGGGCCGTCCCAATTGGGCTCGGCCTTGCCTCTCAGCACGAAGCGGCTTTTCGCCGTTCCCTCGACGGTGGCCGGCACGTCTTTCGCAGCCAGCGCCGCCGCCACCGAGCGCGACAGCAGCAAGGCCATCGGCTTGGCCGGACCGTCCACCGGCTCGACCCGGATGTCATAGCCGCCCACGGGTTCGGCCAGGGGGTTTGTCCAGTCGCCGGCCTTGGACTTGAAGGGTCTTGGCGCCGAGCCGCAAGCGGCCAGCGAAAAACACATAAAGAAAAGAAAAATTCTGGACGGCATGTCAGATCACCGCGCAGGTGGCGATAAATAACAACAAAAACGCCAATGCCATGAAAATCATGTACGGCATAACGAGTGCTCTAGTGGATAAAATCTAACATATGGCGCCCTTTGGTTTGGAAAGAATAGCGCAGGACAAGGAGAGAGCTTGAAATAAATGCATATCATTATTGAAAGCTCTCGGCGCCGGCCCGCGCTATTATCTCCAAACCAAAGGGCGTCATTTGAATGAGTCTGGACCCTAGGGCAGAACGCAGAGCTTCTTGACGAAGTCGGAAAGACCGGTCTGGCGGGAGCGCTTGCAGCGTTCGGCGGCGAGGATGGCCTCGACCTCGGTGACGCTCTCCTTAATATTGTGGTTAACGATGATGTAGTCGTAAGCGTCCCAATGGCTCATTTCCGAGGTCGCCTTGTCCATGCGGTTTTGCACCACCTCTTCGCTGTCCTGGGCGCGCGAGCGCAGGCGGCGCTCCAACTCTTGGTGGGAGGGCGGCAGGATGAAAATACTGACCAGGTCCCCGCGGGCCACCTGGGACAACTGCTGGGCGCCCTGCCAGTCGACATCGAACAGCACGTCTTTTCCGGCCGCCAGCTCTCTGCGGACCGCCGCCATGGGGGTGCCGTAGGAATTGCCGAAAACGGTGGCGTACTCCAGAAATTCGCCGTCCTCGGCCCTGCGGTCGAATTCCTCGGGGGTGACGAAGAAATAGTCCTTGCCGTCCTCCTCGCCCGGGCGAATGGGACGGGTGGTCACCGAGACCGACATGGAAAGGTTGATATCCCGCTCCAGCGTCTCGCGGGAGATGGTGGTTTTGCCTGCGCCCGACGGCGATGAGAAAACCACCATCATGCTGCGGCGTTTTATTTCCGGTTTGTTGCTCATTTCCGGTTTGTCACTCTTTTTCGTTTTGTTATTCAATGTTCTGCGCCTGCTCGCGAAGTTGATCGATAATGGCCTTCATGTCCAGACCCAAGCGCGTCATTTCCACGTCCGGGGATTTAGAACACAAGGTATTCGCCTCGCGGCTAAACTCCTGACATAGAAAATCCAGCTTGCGGCCGACGGCGCCGCCGTCCTTAAGCAACGCCTTGGCCGCCGCCACATGGGCCTTCAGGCGGTCAAGCTCCTCGCGGACGTCCGACTTGGTCATCAGCAACGCCGCCTCATGAGCCAGCTTTTCCTCGGGCAGGGCCGGGACCTGGGCCAGCATCTCCTCGATCTGGGTCTTAAGGCGCTGCTTGACGGCGGCGGGCTGAAGCGCCGCCAGGCCCGCGGCGGCGTCAATCAGCCGCGTCATTTCATTAAGCTGGCTTTCCAGCACCGCGGCCAGGGCGGCGCCTTCGCCGGCGCGCATGGCGGCAAGAGAGTCCAGAGCCTCGTCCAGACCGGCGAGGAGAGCGCCGTTGAATTCCTCATTGGGCTCGCCGCCGGGCTCGGCGCCCGGATTTGGACTTTCTGGCGCTTCCATGACGCCGCGCAAGGCCAACAGCCCCTCGATGCGGGGCGGCGGGGCCTCGGGCAAGCGCTCCTGGATTTCCGGCAGAAGGGAAATAATTTTCTCCAACGCCCCATGATTGACGCGCATCCCGCTCTGAAGCCGGTCCCAATCGAGCGTCAGCGCCGCCGCCACGTTGCCCCGCCCAAGCCGTCCCTTGACGCGGGCGCGCGCCGTCTGCTCCAGGCGCTCGAAACCGGCGGGCAGGCGGCAGCGCGCGTCCAATCCCTTGCCGTTGACGCTTTTCAACTCCCAGGTCCAGGAACATCCGTCCGCGTCCCCCTCTACCCGCCCTGTGGCGCGGGCGAAGCCGGTCATGGAATTAACGCTCAAATCTCATGCTCCCCAGTTGCCGCCAAGTTGTAAGCATGACGTCTTTATAGCATGTTTTCGCGTCGATCAAACGATGGTATGTTCGCCGTGGTTTTGCGGTTATCCAGGAAATGGAGATTCAAAAAAGGGAGGGGATGAATGGATGCCGGTCAGGAAATAGAAAACGGGATTGCCTGTTTGAGGTCCGGCCGCGTTAACGGCGCCGCCGTGATTTTCAGGAATGTCCTGGCGGCGGACTCAGACAACATTGAAGCCCTTGTGCTTCTCGGTTCGACCGAACAAGTGATCGGAAATCACAATGAGGCCATAAAGCTTTTGGAAAAAGCCATGTCCGCCGGCGGCGTTGCGCCAGTTTTTCGGCCCTGTCGGCCCGGTATCCGCCCGGTCAGGTCTTGGCCGGTCTGCTGTTCCGGCTCAGTTCACGGCTGATCGTGGAGGCGCCACGGCCCAGGGCCGCGGCGATCCGGCGAAGAGATTGGCCCTCTGAATGCAGACGGTAAATCTCTATGCGCTCTGCAAGACAGAGCTGGTCGTATATTGTTCCCATTACAACACCACCTTATCAGAGTGTTGCACTTGTCTCGTGAGTCCAGGGAATCCAGCACGATACAATTTGCTACTGGATCCCCGGACTTGCCCCATGGGCAATCCGAGGATGACTGGAGTGACGGAAGAGCGTTATTTAGATGGCGCCGGCGACGCCGTGATCATGTGGTTCGACCTCCGCCTGTGCGGCGGAATCATGCTGTCAACCAAGGGGACCGGCCCGGAAAACCACTGGAGACAGGCCGTGCAAACCATCAAGGAAAAGCCGCACATCACCGCCGGATCGAATTTGCCCATGACCATCGAACACGGCGTTTTCTTTTCCTTCAGCATCCCCCCCCTCATCACTTAGAGCATTTCCGGACCAAATTGACCCATTCCGTCAGAGCAATTTTGGTTCATGGCAAGGAAAGGGCCGCCAGGCGTAGTTCGTCTACGGCCAAGGCGCTTGACGCAGCCATGGGCCGAAAGGGCCTGTCGGAATGGGTCAATTTGGTCCGGAAATGCTCTAGGGTCCAGACTCACACGCTATCATAAATATTGAAAAGGCATATTTCAAACACCATGTCTTCTTAGCGTCTTGGTTGAGAACAGAGAAACATGATGGCGGATGAGCCGGGAGTCGCGCGGCGGCGGCGGAACGCATACTGGGTATTCGGCGTCGGCCTGTCGGCATTGGGGTTGTTTGGCCACCTTATCGGCCCCGTTTCCGGCTGGCGGGGCGGCGCCCAGCTTCACACGGTCATGGAGTCCGCCGCCACGCTTCTGGCCTTTATGGTCGGAGCCATGGCGCTGGTGCGTTATTACAGCAAGAAGGAAAGCATCTTTCTGTTTATCGGCGCCGGATTTCTCGGAACCGGTTTCCTGGACGGCTACCACGCCATCGTCACCTCGGCCTATTTCAAGCCGATGATGCCGTCGGACCTTCCGGCGCTCATTCCGTGGAGCTGGGTGGCTTCGCGGCAGTTCCTGTCGATCTTTATGTTTCTGAGCTGGATCGCCTGGGTGCGCGAGGCGCGCCTGGACGCCGCCGTCCGGATTTCCGAGCGGACGGTTTACGTGAGCGCGGCCGTTTTCACGCTGGTGAGCTTTCTGTTCTTCGCTTTCGCGCCGCTGCCGAGAGCCTACTACCCGGAAATCATCTTCCATCGCCCGGAGGAGTTCGCGCCGGCCCTGTTCTTCCTGTTGGCGCTGATCGGCTTCCTGAGGAAAGGCCATTGGCGCCGCGACTCCTTCGAACACTGGCTGGTGCTGTCGCTGATTGTCGGCTTGGTCAGCCAGGCCGTGTTCATGTCCCATTCGGGCAAGCTTTTCGATTACGAGTTCGACGTCGCCCACACCCTCAAGAAGGTGAGCTATATTTTCGTTCTCACCGGGCTTTTTGTCAGCATGTTCGACGTTTTCCGCAGCGAGGAGAAGTCGGCCAGGGAGCTGGTTTTCCAAAAGCTGGCGCTGGACGAACACGCCATCGTCAGCATCGCCGACGTCAAGGGCGGCATCACATACGTCAACGACAAGTTCTGCAAGATCAGCGGCTATCCCCGCGAGGAGCTGCTGGGACAAAATCACCGCATCCTGAAATCCGGGGAACACCCGCCTGAATTCTATAAGGATTTATGGAGCGCCATCGCCCACGGCAAAGTCTGGCATGGCGAAATCAAGAACCTCAAAAAGGGCGGCGGGCACTATTGGGTGATGGCGACCATCGTTCCGTTCCTGAATGCGCGGGGCAAGCCCTTCCAATATGTCGCCATCCGCACCGACATCACCGAACGCAAGGAAGTGGACCGCATGAAAAGCGAGTTCGTCTCCACCGTCAGCCACGAGTTGAGGACGCCCCTGACGTCCATCAAGGGATCGCTGGGCATGATCGTCTCCGGGGCGCTTGGCCATTTGCCGGAAAAGGCCAAGGGGATGATGAATATCGCCCACAAGAACACCGAGCGGCTGATCAATCTGGTCAACGACATCCTGGATATGGAAAAGCTGGAATCCGGCCGTATGGATTTCGTCTTCGGCGAGGTTGACCTTACGGACCTTGTGAAACAGTCCATTGAAGACAACAAAGGCTACGCCAAGGAACAAAACGTCGCCTTCGAGATCAAGGACTGCGTCTCCGCCGCCTTGGCAAGGGCCGATGCGGGCCGGATCACCCAGGTCATGGCCAACTTGCTGTCCAACGCCGCCAAGTTCTCGCCCGAGGGCGGCAAAGTCGAGATTTCCGTCAGCCGCCGTGACGGTTCGCTAAGGGTTTCCATAACCGACCACGGCCCCGGCGTTCCGGAAGACTTCCGGGACAAGATTTTCGATAAGTTCACCCAGGCCGACTCCTCCGACACCCGCCAGAAGGGAGGAACCGGACTGGGGCTCAATATCTCGAAGTCGATTATCGAAAAACACGGCGGGCGCATGGGGTTCGATTCCGAAACCGGAGCCGGCGCCACCTTCTATTTCGACCTGCCGGAACCGGCCGCCGGACAGGGGGCGGCCAAGACGGCGCCCCAGGCCGCAACCGGCAAGGGGCTTCGCGCCCTCATCTGCGAGGATGACCGCGACATCGCCGAGGTGCTGTCCGCCATGCTCGAAAATGACGGTTTCTGCGTCGACATCGCTTACAGCGCCGAGGAGGCCAAGGCCCGCCTTCAGGCGGAGAATTATGACGTGATGACCGTGGACATCATGCTCCCCGGTCAGGACGGGCTCTCCCTGATCCGTGAGTTGCGTGAAAATGAGAAGACCAGGAATCTGGCGATGGTCGTGATCTCGGCCAAGGCTGAACAAGCCCGGCTGGACGTCCTTGAAGCAACCCTGGGCATCGTCGATTGGATTGAAAAACCCATCAGCCAGGATCATTTGGCGATGGCGGTTCGCCGGGCGGTCCAGGGCAATGGCGGCGGCAAGGCGAAGGTTCTTTACGTCGAGGACGACGTGGACCTGAGCGACGTCACTACGGCTCTGCTCGAAGGAATGGTGAACCTCATCCACGCCGCCACATTGGAGGAGGCGAAAAAAGAATTAAGGAACGGCCGGTTCGACCTTGTCATTATCGATATCAGCTTACCCGACGGGTCCGGTCTTGATTTGCTGGAATTGGTGAAGGACGACGGACAACGGCTGACGCCTGTGATTATCTTTTCCGGGCAGGACGTCAGCGCCGAAATTTCCGGCAAGGCGGAGGCGGTTCTCGTTAAGTCCCGCACCTCCAACGAGAAACTGGTTAAAACCATCAAGTCCCTTATTCTGGAAAGGACGCCGGAAAGGATAGGCGCGTCATGACCGAAACCCTAAAGAAAATTCTCTGCGCGGAAGACGATCCGGACATACAGGCCGTCGCTGGGATGTCGCTGGGGGATATCGGCGGTTTCACGGTGGAAATGTGCTCATCGGGCCAGGAAGCCCTGGAAAAGGCGCCCGCCTTTTCTCCGGATCTGATCCTGCTGGACGTCATGATGCCGGGAATGGACGGTCCAACCGCGTTCAAGGAGCTGCGGCGCATGCTTGAGTTCGAGAACACGCCGATCGTCTTCATGACCGCCAAGGTGATGGGGCCGGAAGTCGAACAATACAAGGAAATGGGGGCCGCCGGGGTGATTCCCAAACCTTTCGATCCCATGACCCTGCCCGATCAAATCAGGGAAATCTGGGGGAAACGCCATGGCTGATAACGGGCCCAATGACGGGGACGGCTTGGCGCGAAAACTTGCCGCCCTCAGATTGTCCTATGCGGCCAAACTGCCGGGCGAACTGGAGAAAATAGAAGAAGCCGCCGCCCTGTTGGGTTCGGACCCTTCGCCGGAGGAAGCCCGGCAAGGGCTGGATGTCCTGCATCGGCTGACCCACAAGCTGTCGGGGTCGGGCGAGACTTTCGGTTTCAAGGAACTGGGCGAAATCTCCCGACAAATCGAAGCCATATGCGCCTCCATGCTCGAATTGGACGCCCCGCCGCCTTCCGGGCTGCGCGAGGAACTGGGCGTACTGGTGAAAGACCTGCGGACGGCTGCGGGCGACGCTCAGGACGTCCCTCCGGCGGCGGGCGAGCCGGGGCGTAGCGTGGTGGAAATAAGCGGGGAAGGCCAGGAGAAAAACAAGGAGGAAAAAACCATCTTGCTCGCCGCCCAGGACTCCGCCCTGGCGGAGAAGCTCGAAATGGAGCTTTTCAACTTCGGCTTCAAGGTTCGCGCACTTTCCCATCCCGCCGAAATGGGCGGAAAACTCAAGGAACTTCGCCCGGCGGCCCTCGTGGTGGATATGGAGGCAGGTGAAAACGGACCGACGGAATGGGAGGCCCCCGAATGTCTGAACCCCAAAAATTGGGGGAAAGACGGCGCCTTCCATTGTCCGGTGGTTTTTCTCTCCGCCAGCGAAGATATCAAAACCCTTCTCGCCGCGGTCCGCGCCGGGGGCGGCGCCTTTTTGACAAAGCCGGTCAACGCCGGCGAACTGGTGGACGCCCTTGACGGCTTGATCGAGTCCGATGACCGGGAGCTTTACCGTATCCTAATCGTCGATGACGACCAAAGCATGGCCGGCTATGTCAAAACCATTATCCAAAACGCCGGGATGAATGCGTCGGTGGCGACCGATCCCATGAAGGTGATGGACCGGATAAGCGACTTCGCCCCGGAACTGATCCTCATGGACCTCTACATGCCCGGATGCAACGGCCAGGAATTGGCGACCGCCATTCGGCTGCGCCCGGCCTTCGCCGGCATTCCCATCGTCTTCCTGTCCGGGGAATCGGACAGGAGCAAGCAGTTGGCGGCCCTGGGCGGCGGCGGTGATGACTTCCTGACCAAATCCATCAGCCCGGAACACCTGATCGCATCGGTAAAAACCCGCGTGCGGCGCTTTCGCATGCTGCGTTCCCTGATGGTCCGCGACAGCATGACCGGATTGTTCAATCACACCACCACCAACGAATTGCTGGAAATCGAACTGGCGCGCGCGCGCCGCAACAAGACGTCGCTGGCCTTGGCGTCCCTGGACCTCGACCATTTCAAGGGCGTCAACGACACCCATGGCCACGCAGTGGGCGACCGGGTCATCAAAAGCTTGGCCCGGCTTCTGAAACAAAGATTGCGCGGCACGGACATCATCGGCCGCATGGGGGGCGAGGAGTTCGCGGTGGTTCTTTGCAATGCCGGCGGCGGCCAGGCCCGAAAGGCCATGGACCAGATACGGGCCGCCTTCTCGAAGATAAAGCACCAAACGGAGAAGGGAACCTTTACGGTAACCCTAAGCTGCGGGGTCGCGGCGTTTTCCAAGTTCGCGGCGCCGCCGCTTCTCACCGAGGCCGCGGACAAAGCGCTCTACGCCGCCAAGGAAGGCGGCCGCAACCGGGTCGTTCTCGTCAAGACGTGAAATGAAGAGGCGCCTGTCCTTATCCCAAGATATTTCGGACAAGCCCCCGAATTTTCTTATGAATTTCCTCTGGCGCGAATGGCTTGACGATATAAGCATCAACACCCGCCGCCTTGGCTTCGGCCACATCCCTAACCGCTCCCTTCGCGGTCAGCATTAGAAAAGGTAAATCAGGATGTTTTTTCCGGACCAGCCGTAGAACTTCGACCCCACTCACATAGGGCATCATCCAGTCGCAGATGACGAAATCCAGAGGTTCTGCGGCGTCCTGTAAATAGCTTACGGCCTCTTTGCCGTTTTCAGCTAGCTGGATTTGAAAAATGCCCAAATCGTGAAGAATAAACTTGATAATGGTCAGGATATCCTTGTCGTCGTCGGCAACAAGCACGCGGAGGTTATTTAAATTATCATTGTTCCGGGAGGGTTTCATGGTGAATTAGAGCCTGTTTAATGAGTGCCGGGCTCACCCTTTCAATTTTTTACGTTTCCACCTGATTTTCATATAATCATTAATATGGAAAATAAACTAATAGATTGTATTTTTTTGCACTTGGAAGGGCTCCCCATGCGAGGTTCTTCTCCGCCGGAAAGATGATAAGATTAACGGGTTATGGCTCACAAACTCAAAAACCCGCGCGCCATCCTGATCACCGGCGCCTCCAGCGGCATCGGCGAGGCGCTGGCCTTGGCCTATGCGAAGAAGGGCGTCTTTCTGGCTTTATCGGGCCGCAATGAGGAACGGCTCTCGGCGGTGGCGGCGGCCTGCCGCGCCCTCGGCGCCGAAGTCGCCGCCGAAGCCATCGACGCCGCCGAGCGCGAGGCCATGGGGAAATGGATCAACAGCTCCTATTCCCATCGCGCCCTGGACCTGGTCATCGCCAACGCCGGCGTCTCGGGTGGAACCTTCGGCCGCGGCGAGAGCGAGGAACAGGTGCGCCATATCTTCGCCGTTAATCTGGCCGGCGTCCTCAACACGGTGCTGCCCGCAATCCCCCTGATGCGCGAAAGAAAACGGGGGGCCATCGCCATCATGAGCTCGCTGGCGGCGTTCCGCGGCGTGCCCAGCGCCCCCGCCTATGCGGCCAGCAAGGCGGCAGTGAGGGTCTATGGCGAGGGCCTGCGCATCGTGCTGGCGCCCGCCGGCGTCTCGGTGTCGGTGATCTGTCCCGGTTTCGTGGTCAGCCGCATCACCCAAAAAAATAAATTCCGCATGCCGTTCCTGATGACGGCGGAAAAAGCGGCCGGCGTCATCATCCGCGGGCTCGGGCGCGGCAAATCGCTTATCGCCTTCCCTTTTCCCATGTACTTCGTCATGCGGCTTTTCAGCGTCCTGCCCGCCTGGGTGGTGGAGCCCATCCTTAAGCGCTTGCCGAAAAAAGAATAACGCAGCCCCTCCCAATCGCCCCTCAATAACCCCTCAATAACCCTGGGCCAAATCTTATCCACAAAAATTCACGCCGAGAGGCGAATTGGACCCTTGCGCCTTTTGGCGCCCTACATCTAGTATTGTATATTGATGTTTTCCACAACATGTTGCAAAATACGCAGTAATTTGTGGTTTCTTTCACTGGAGAACGGCCCAAAGGAGAATGGCCATGAAAAGCGTCAGCGAAACAAGCCGGCAAACGTCGATCCATCCCCTGGATGTGATCGAATGGATCGTTGACGCCAATGATTGGATGTCGAACCGTCATGGCGACCGCGAGATAGCGGTTCAGGCGCCGGGCAGTTGGTGCGAGTACAATCTTTATTTCGCCTGGAACGAAGAGGCGGGCGCCGTTCACTTCACCTGCGCCTTCGACATGCGCGTGCCGGAAGATCGGCGCGCCGCCGCCCATGAGCTTCTCGCCCTGATCAACGAGAAGGTTTGCCTCGGATACTTCGGACTGTGGGAGGATGAGGGATTGCCCATGTACCGCCACGCCTTGCTGCTCAGGGGCGCCGGCGGCGCCCGCCTTGAACAGATGGAGGACTTGGTGAACGCCGCGATTGTTGAGTGCGAACGCTTTTATCCCGCCTTCCAGTACGTGCTGTGGGGAGGCAAGGCGGCCCGCGAGGCGGTGGCGGCGGCCATGATCGACACCCTGGGCGAGGCGTAAGGGGGATATGATATGACCGCGCCGCTGGTTCTCGCCGGCTGCGGCAAAATGGGCGGCGCCCTGCTTGAGGGCTGGATCGAGCGCGGCGTTGAGGCGTCCTCGATCATTATCGTCGAACCCAACGCCAATATCGCGGCGGATATGACGGCGCGCCACGGCGTTACGGCCGTGGCTTCCCCGGACGAAATCGAGGACGCCATCGGCGGCGGCGCGGCGCCCGATGCGGTCATCTTCGCCGTCAAACCCCAAGTCATGGACGGCGTAGCTCCGGCCTATGCGCGGTTCTCCGGTCATGGCGGCGTTTTTCTGTCGATCGCCGCCGGAAAGACCATCGCCTATTTCCAGGAAAAGCTCGGCGGCGAGGCGGCCATCGTGCGCTGCATGCCCAACACCCCGGCGGCGGTGCGCCGGGGAATCACCGTGGCCTGCCCCAACCGGCTTGTCACGCCCGATCAACAACGCCGATGCCATGAGCTTTTGGAGGCGGTGGGCGAGGTCGCCTGGATCGACGAGGAGGAGCTATTGGACGCGGTGACGGCGGTTTCGGGCAGTGGCCCGGCCTATGTGTTTCTGCTGGCCGAATGCCTGGCCCAGGCCGGCGTTGACGCCGGCTTGTCCGAAGATCTGGCGCGAAGGCTGGCCCAAGCCACGGTGTCCGGTTCCGGCGAGTTGATGCGCCAGTCGTCAAAAACCCCGGAGGTTCTGCGTCTCAACGTCACCAGTCCCGGCGGAACCACCGCCGAGGCCCTGAAGGTGTTGATGGCCGACAAGGGTTTGCGGGCCTTAATGACCGAGGCCGTCGCCGCCGCCGCCCGGCGCGCCCGCGAACTGGCGGACTGACAAAAGGTAAATGGCTTGAAAGTCATCAGCGTCCCCATCGAAAACATTTACGTCCCCGTCAAAAGGCGAAGCACGCTGAATCCTAAAACCGTCCAGGTTCTGGCCGAAAGCATCATGGAAAACGGCCAGCAAAGGCCGATCCATATCCGGAAAGACGGCGCGCGCTATGTCCTGGTGGAAGGGTTTCACCGGCTTGAGGCCTGCAAGGCGCTCGGCGAGGACGCCATACTGGCCATCCTGGTCGGCGCCCGAATGTATTAGCAGAGGAAGGTCAACACATGTTTTGCATGTTTGGGGTCAGGTCTTGAATGTTGAATTTATTGATTTGGAAAATTCAACATTCAAGACCTGACCCCAAACACTTCAATTGATCTGGGCAGATTCCAGTTCCAAGCGCGCCACCCTCTCTGAAAGGCGGACATGGTGAGG
>CAJXGZ010000025.1 GCA_913053795.1 uncultured Rhodospirillales bacterium
TGGGCCACCCGCTGGGATGCACGGGCGCTCGATTGGTGACCACGCTCGTTCATGAAATGGTCAAGAGCAAAGCCCGCCGCGGATTGGCGACACTTTGCGTCGGCGTCGGGCAAGGCGTGGCCACACTGATCGATCGTGCGGCGGCGGATTGAGGTTGAACGGGCAATGGGAGCAACTATATGAGCGCCGGTGAAACGACGACCGAAGAACTGAAACTCGACTGGGGCATTCAGGAAGATCCGGATCGTCTGGCTGAGTTTCAAAGACGAATCGACGCGCGGGAGCTTGTCGAAGTCGATGACTGGATGCCGCACAACTACCGCGTCGGCATGCTTCGGGTGGCAGAGCATCACGCCAACTCCGAGATCGTCGGCGCCTTGCCTGAAGGCGAGTGGATCACCCGAGCGCCGAGCCTGCTCCGCAAATTGGCCTTGATCGCCAAAGTGCAAGATGAAGTCGGGCACGGCCAAATGCTCTATCACGTCTGCCAGGATTTGGGCAAACCCCGAGACCAGATGCTGCGGGACTTATGCACGGGCAAAACCCGCTATCACAACGTCTTCAACTATCCGGCTCCTACCTGGGCGGACGTCGCCATGATTCAGTGGCTTGTCGACGGGGCGGCCATCCTGAATCAGAAGAGCCTGGCCGAGGGAAGTTACGGGCCTTACGTGCGCACCATGAAGCGGATCAATATGGAGGAGGCGTTTCACTTCAAGAGCGGCGAGGACATGGTGCTGACACTGATGAGCGGCACGAAGCGACAAAAACAGATGGGGCAAGAAGCATTCGATCGCTGGTGGTCACCGTGTCTGATGTTCTTCGGGCCGCCGGACAAGGAATCGACGAAAACCGGGCCATTCATGCAATGGCGGATCAAGACCGCGACCAACGACACGCTGCGCGAGAAATACGTCGATCGGTTCGCGCCGGCGGCGTTGGCGCTGGGGCTTAAGATACACGTGGCCAACAAGAACCCCGACGGGTTGATCGCGACGAAGCCGGACGGCACGCTCGACATGATAGAAGATCCCTTGATCCGGCTCGATGACAAGACCGGTCATTGGGGTTTCACGCAGCCGGATTGGGAGGAGTTTTACCGAGTGATCGGCGGCGACGGACCGTGCAACAAACAGCGCGTCGCCCTGCGGCGGTTTTCCTATGAACAAGGTCAGTGGGGGCGGAAGGCGGGGCTCGGTTGCGCCGGTCTTCCGCCGACGAGGAATTAGCGGAATGGTCCGCACATGGTCCGCACAGCGGACCCTACGACCGCAGTCCGCGCGATTGACGTTGGAGGATGATGGTGTCGAGAATTCGCGAACAATTCGAGGCTAGCGAAGGCGAGTTGGCGACGCCGGCTGAGGCGGACCCGAAACCTTATGAGGTGTTCATCCAGCTCACGCGAGGTCAGCCGCACACGCACGCGGGCACGGTCGATGCGGTAGACGATCAGATGGCGTTGGAGTACGCCCGCAAGCACTATGGGCGCGACCAGGAGTGCGTCCACATGTGGGTCGTGCCGCGCGAAGCGATTATGAGCACGGGCTACGATGACGACCTCATTTGGCCTTTGACGGATCAGGGGTATCGTCTGGCTCGCGGGTACGCCGCGGACGTCCGCCGCAAGTGGGAACGGTTCCGAAGCGTTAAGGATGTGGACCAATACCAGGCGGAAGACATCAAAGAGACGTTTTGATATGTGCGGTGTCGAGCCGTTCGCAACGCACCACCGTGGAAGAGCGTAGAGTATAAGAGATGCAGAAACTCCCGGACGAACTAAAGACGCCGCTGTGCGAACTACTTCTGGCGATCGCGGATGACAAGCTGATGCTGGGGCATCGAGCCTCGGACTGGACGGGGCTCGCACCGATCCTTGAAGAGGACATCGCTTTCTCCGCCATTTCGCAGGAAGAGATCGCCCACGCGACGGCGCTCTACGAAATCGTTGGTTCACTGCGCGATCTTTCGGCCGATGCCGTAGCGTTCGGACGTAAACCGAACGAATACCGCTGCGCAGCGCTCGCCACGCTTGACGACAATTTTGATTGGGCGAAGTCGATCGCCCGTCACCTGTTTTGCGACCACTTGGACATTATGCGGTTCGAGCGATTGTCGCGATCACAATACGCGCCGCTGGCGGCGCTGGCCAAGCTCCGCCCCGACCGCGCCCTGGTCATCGCCCAGGCCTTCCGCGAAGGCTTAAGCGTCGCCGAGGCGCAAGCCGCCTGCAAGTACGACCCCTGGTTCCTGGAGCAGATCAAGTATCTGGTGGAGGTCGAAGACGAGGTCCGGGAAGGCGGCCTTCCCGGCGACGCCCCCGGCCTGCTGCGCCTGAAAAAACTCGGCTTCTCCGACGAGCGTCTGGCCACGCTCTCGGGGCGCAAGCTCAAGGACGTGACCCACCGCCGCCATGTTCTGAACGTGCGGCCCGTGTACAAGCGGGTGGACACCTGCGCCGCCGAGTTCGCCACCCAGACGTCTTATATGTATTCGACCTATGAAGGCGACGGCGTCAACCCGCCCGAATGCGAAGCCCGCCCAACCGAGCGGCCCAAGGCGGTGATCCTGGGCGGCGGTCCCAACCGCATCGGCCAGGGCATCGAATTCGACTACTGCTGCGTTCACGCCGCCTACGCCCTCAAGGAGGCCGGCATCGAGGCGATCATGGTCAATTGCAACCCAGAGACCGTCTCCACCGACTACGACACATCCGATCGCCTCTACTTCGAGCCGCTGACGGCGGAGGACGTGATCGAGATAATCCGCGCCGAGCAGGCATGCGGCGAATTGCTCGGGGTCATCGTCCAGTTCGGCGGCCAGACGCCCTTGAAGCTGTCCCATGCGCTGGAAGCCGCCGGCATTCCCATCCTCGGCACCTCGCCCGACGCCATCGACCTGGCGGAAGACCGCGAACGGTTCCAAAAAGTGCTCCGCGATCTCGGCCTCCGCCAGCCGGCCAACGGTTTGGCGCGCTCGTTTGACGAAGCCGAAAAAGTCGCCGCCGACATCGGCTATCCCCTGGTCATCCGGCCGTCCTACGTGCTCGGCGGACGGGCCATGGAAATCGTCCACGACGCGGGCGCGCTCAAGCGTTACATGGCGGCGGCGGTGAGGGTTTCGGGAGCCGGTCCGGTATTGCTCGATTCATATCTGCGCGACGCCATAGAGGTGGACGTGGACGCGGTGGCCGACGGGGTTTCGGTCTATGTGGCCGGGGTCATGCAGCATATCGAGGAAGCGGGGGTCCATTCCGGGGATTCAGCCTGTTCCCTGCCGCCTTATTCGCTAAAGCCGGAGATAGTCGAGGAACTGGAAAACCAGGCCCGCCTGCTGGCCCGGGGGCTAGGCGTCCGGGGATTGATGAATATCCAGTTCGCGGTCAAGGGCGGCGATATCTTCATCCTCGAAGTCAACCCCCGGGCCAGCCGCACCGTGCCCTTCGTCGCCAAGGCCACCGGCGTTCCCATAGCCAAGATCGCGGCCCGGGTGATGGCCGGGGAAAGTCTGGCCTCTTTCGATCTCGGCCAGCGGCCCCGCTATAAGCACATGGCGGTCAAGGAAGCGGTCTTTCCTTTTTCGCGCTTTCCCGGCGTCGACATTATCCTCGGCCCGGAAATGAAATCCACCGGCGAGGTCATGGGCATCGACGCGGACTTCAGCCGCGCCTTCGCCAAGTCGCAGCTCGCCGCCGGGACCAGGCTTCCCGGCGCGGGCGTGGTCTTTATCTCGGTCAAGGACCGGGACAAACCGGCGGCGGCGGCGCTTGCGCGCAAGCTGATTGATCTCGGCTTCGGCCTTCTCGCCACCTCCGGCACCCAGGCCTTTCTTACCGCCGAAGGGTTGACTGCGTCGCCGATCAACAAGGTGCGGGACGGCTCGCCCCATTGCGAGGAAGCGATCATGGCGGGCAATATTCAACTGGTCATCAACACTACCGAGGACGCCCAGGCGATCGTCGATTCGTATTCCATCCGCCGCTCCGCTCTTGTAAACAACGTCCCCCACTACACCACCATGGCCGGCGCTTCCGCCGTCGTCGGCGCCATCGAGGCGCTTGGCGGCGAAGGCCTGGACGTCGCGCCCCTGCAATCCTACTTTACAGGGCCGATCAAATTCTAATAGCCTTTTACCGTTCCCCAAACCCTGATAGGTTTAATGATGGATAAGATCCCCATGACCCAGGAAGGACTCACCCGGCTTGAGGAAGAGATGAAGCGCCTGAAGATTGAGGAGCGTCCGGCGGTGATCCGCGCCATCGCCGTCGCCCGCGAGCACGGCGACCTCAAGGAAAACGCCGAATACCACGCGGCCCGGGAAAAGCAGAGCTTCATCGAAGGCCGCCTGAAAGAGTTGGAAAGCGTCATCAGCCACGCCGAGGCCATCGACGTCAGCAAGTTCACCGGCGATGTGGTGCGCTTCGGCGCCACCGTCATGCTGGCCGACGAGGACACCGATGAGGAAGCCACCTACCAAATCGTCGGCAGCCACGAATCCGACATCAAGGCCGGCAAATTGTCCGTCACCTCGCCGCTGGGCCGCGCCCTCATCTCCAAGGAGCTCGGCGACTCGGTGGAGGTGACGACGCCCAAGGGCGCCAAGTCCTACGAAATCGTCAAGGTGGACTATTGCTGAGGAAAGGGGGCGCCGCCCCTTTGATTTCCGCCACGTGAATTCACATTTCAAGACCTGACCCCGAGCGCATGACCCCGAGCGCACCGAGCGCGCATTTGTGAAGAATGGGAAAAACCTTTATTATCCAAGAAAATCGTTAGCGGGAGCAGAATCATGCCAAACGTCAGACTGGAGCACATCAAGGGCAGCGAACTCGCCAAGCGCGTCGCCGAAGCGGTGCGGGTTGAGCCCGACCGTTTCTACAAGGTGACCGTCCGCGCCGAGGACGAAGAGCTTTCCGACGCTGACTCTTTAAGCGCTGTGGCCGAGATCGTGAGCGACCGCGCCCGTGAACGCGGCCTGACTCCGGAAATTCTCCGGGATATTCTGGATGACGCGTAAGCCTCGTTTCGTCGCCGACACCAACATTCTGATCAGTTCCCTGCTCCTTTTTAATTCGCTTCCAGGACAAGCCGTTCACCAAGCGCTTTCGATTGGCGTTCTGCTCAGATCGGAAGCGACCCTCTTTGAATTAGCCCGTGTGCTTGAACGCAGTAAATTCGACGACTACGCCACCTTGGAGGAACGAAAAACCTTCCTCGATTGGCTGATCCGGGAAACCGACAACGTAGAGATTGAGAAATCCGTCGTTGCATGCCGCGATCCTAAGGACGATAAATTCCTGGAGCTTGCCGTCAACGGTGGAGCCGCCTGCGTCATCAGCGGAGACAACGACCTCCTTGTTCTTGATCCCTTTCAAGGGATCCCCATTCTTTCCCCCGCTAGGTTTATCGCAAGGTATTGAAACACGATGAAGAATCCCGCCAAAATTATCCTGCTGACCCTGTCGCTTCTGGCGGCCCTTCCCCCTCCCGCCCAGGCGTCTCGGGACGAGCTGGTGATCGGCTTGACCCAGTTCCCGGCGTCGTTTCATCCCAACATCGATTCCATGCTGGCCAAGACCTACGTTCTGGCCATGACGCGGCGGCCCTTCACCGCCTATGACGCCGAATGGAAATTGGTCTGCATGCTGTGCGTCGAACTGCCGACCATCGACAATGGGCTGGCGGTCCCTGAGCGCGGCCCCAAGGGAAAGAAGGGCGTCGCCGTCACCTACGCCATCCGCCCGGACGCGACGTGGGGCGACGGCGTTCCCGTCACCACCAAGGACGTGGTCTTCACCTGGAAGGTGGGGCGCCACCCCTTAAGCGGCGTCAGCGACATGGAGTTCTACCGCAGCCTCTACAAGATCGACGTTAAAGACGACAAGACCTTCACCCTGCATTTCGACAAGTTGACCTTCGATTACAACGCCCTCAACAATTTCAATCTGATTCCGGCGCACCTGGACGAGCCGGCCTTCGCCGAGCCCAGGGAATACAAGAACCGCACTGCGTTCGATACGGACACCACCAACGAAGGCCTGTACTTCGGCCCCTATCTCATCACCAAGGTTGAGACCGGCTCCCACGTGGTGCTGGAGCCCAACCCCACTTGGTGGGGGGAAAAGCCCCATTTCAAGCGCATCATCGTGCGCGTCATCTCCAATACGGCGGCGCTGGAGGCCAACATCCTGTCCGGCGCCATCGACATGATCGCCGGAGAGCTGGGGATCACCGTCGATCAGGCCCTGGCCTTCCAGAAGCGCCACGGGGACCGCTTTAATTTCGTCTACAAGCCGGGGCTGATCTACGAGCACATCGATTTCAATCTGGACAACCCCATTTTCAAGGACAAGCGGGTGCGCCAAGCCTTGATCCACGCCATCGACCGCGAGGCCATCTCCAAGCAGTTGTTCGCCGGCCGCCAGCCGGTGGCCCATTCGCCCGTTAATCCTCTGGATTGGGTGTATGACGACAATGTGCGCAAATACGCCCATGACCCCAATCTTGCCAACCGCCTGCTCAACCAAGCCGGATGGAAGGCGGCGCGCCGGGGACCGAGGAAAAACGCCAAGGGCGAAACTTTAACGTTGGAGATCATGACCACCGCCGGCAACCGCACCCGCGAGATGGTGGAGCAGGTCCTGCAAAGCCAGTGGAAGCGCCTTGGAATTGACGTGCGCATCCGCAACCAGCCGGCCCGGGTCTTCTTCGGCCAGACGGTGACGGAAAGGAAGTTCTCAGGGTTAGCCATGTACGCCTGGATCAGCGCCCCGGAAAGCGTGCCCCGCACCTCCTTGCACTCGGCCCAAATCCCGAGCGCGGCCAATAACTTCGCCGGACAGAACTTTCCCGGCTTCGCCAACGCCGAGATGGACGCCCTGATCGACAAGATAGAGGTCGAACTGGACCGCGCCAAGCGCAAGGAGATGTGGCGGCGCCTACAGGATATCTATACGGCTGAGCTGCCGGTGATCCCGCTCTATTTCCGCGCCGAGCCCTATATTTTACCGAAGTGGCTGAAGGGCCTCGTCCCCACCGGCCACCAGGACCCCAGCACGCTGTGGGTTGAGACCTGGCGGGCGGAATAGGAGGATTAGCCGCCGGCGGAGATTTCCGGAACGTCCTCGTCGGGATGGCTGCGCCGCCAGAGGGAATCGGCTGAAAAGTCAAGATCGTCCGGCCACCCCATCCAGTCGCCATCTCCGCCGACCTCAAGCCCGTTGACGAAGAAATCCGCATCCTCCAGGCAAGCGAAGACGCCGCCTTTCTTAATGGTCGGAGCGAAATCAACCAACGAGCGGCCGCCGTCCGTCCATGTGATTTCGACGATATGGTCCGGTTTTGCTGTTGCTGACTTTATGGTTGAGAACATTTTCGCTAGGCCTCAATTTTCAAAATTGGTTCGCCTTGGCGGCTTCTGAACCAGTTTTCAAGCAATGCAATCTGATTTTTCCGGCCCCAATCCTGGACGAGGCCAATATGCTTGGCGCTCAAATTGCCAAACGATTGTATCACACTAGAGCATTTCCGGACCAAATTGACCCATTCCGTCAGAGCAATTTTGGTTCATGGCAAGGAAAGGGCCGCCAGGCGTAGTTCGTCTACGGCCAAGGCGCTTGACGCAGCCATGGGCCGAAAGGGCCTGTCGGAATGGGTCAATTTGGTCCGGAAATGCTTTAGCTGGCGTAGCGCTGGTTCAGGGCCGCGTTTTTGACGGATTTCTGGACCTTTTCGAAAGCCTTGACCTCGATCTGGCGCACCCGCTCGCGCGAGATGCCGTAATGTTGGCTCAGGTTGTCCAGAGTCAGCGGCGAATCCTCCAGGCGGCGCGCGCTGAAGATGTGACTCTCGCGTTCGGAAAGCCCCTCCATGGCGTTGACCAGCAGTTCGTGGCGGCGGCTCAACTCCTGCGACTTGGACAGGCTGTCCTCCTGGTTGACGTTTTCATCGATGAGCCAGTCCTGCCATTCGCCCTCGCCCTCTTCGCGCACCGGCGCGTTCAAGGAGTGGTCCGGGCCGGACATGCGCCGGTTCATATTGACGACCTCAACCTCGTAAACCTTGAGCCTCTTGGCGATGGTGGTCACATGCTCGGGCAGCAGGTCGCCTTCCTCCAGGGCCTGGATGCGGTTTTTGTGCTTGCGCAGGTTAAAGAACAGCTTCTTCTGGGCCGCCGTGGTGCCAATTTTCACCAATGACCAGGAGCGCAGGATGTACTCCTGCATGGCGGCGCGGATCCACCACATGGCGTAGGTGGAAAAACGAAAGCCCCGGTCGGGATCGAAACGCTTGACCGCCTGCAGCATCCCCACATTTCCTTCCGAGATCAGCTCGCCCAAGGGCAGGCCGTAGCCCTTGTAGCCCATGGCGATCTTGACCACCAAGCGCAGGTGGCTGGTGACAAGCCTGTGTGAGGCTTCCAAGTCTTCCTTGTCGCGCCAGGATATGGCCAGCGCCAACTCCTCCTCGGCGGACAGCATGGGGAACTTTTTGATTTCCTGAAGAAAGCGGGAAAGATTTTTCTCGGGCGAAACGCCGGGACCAAGCGTGAAAGAACCCATGAACCAATACTCCTTATATCCTCAAGCGTTTACGGTCCCCCCGTTCCGTTTGCGATGAATTTCGTGGTTTTGAATAAGGAGAATAATAACCAGTTTCGGCGACCTAGTAAAGTTTCTTACTTTTAATCTAAAATCTTCTGTAACTCAATAATATCTTTTGCTAAATTACTATTTAACCTTATGTTTTGTGTGGTCTTAGGGTGATCAAATCCGATCAAGAATGCGTGAAGCGCCTGCCGTTTGAAGGCCAAAAGCGCTCGTTTCGCCTCCTCTGGGACCGATTTAACGCGGCGCTGGGCGTTGGCGCCGTACAAGGGATCGCCGATCACGGGATGTCCCAGGCTCGCCATGTGGACGCGGATTTGGTGGGTGCGGCCGCTGGCCAGGCGGCACTCCACCAGGCTGGCGAACGCTCCGTAGGTCTTAAGGGTCTTGTAGCGGGTCAGGGCCGGTTTGCCGCCCTTCTTGACCACGGCCATTTTCTTGCGGTTGGCGGGGTTGCGTCCGATGGCGCCTTCGACCTCGCCTTGGCGGGGGTTGGGAACGCCCCACACCAGGGCTTTGTAGGCGCGCTCCAGGCTATGGGCGGCGAACTGCCTGGATAGGCTGTGGTGGGCGGCGTCGTTCTTGGCCGCCACAATCAGGCCGCTGGTGTCCTTGTCGAGCCGATGCACGATGCCCGGACGGCTGACGCCGCCGATGCCGGAAAGGCTTCCCGCACAGTGGGCGAGCAAGGCGTTGACCAGGGCGCCGTCGGGGTGGCCCGGCGACGGGTGGACCACCATCCCCGCCGGCTTGTCGATGACGATGACGTCGTCGTCCTCGTAAACCACGTTTAAGGGGATGGCCTGCGGCTGGGGCGCCGCCAGGGCCGGAGCCGGAACGGTTATGGTGAAGGACTGGGACGCCTTGACCTTGAAGGCGGGATCAAGCATGGCGGCGCCGCCGCCGTCGACAACCCGCCCCTCCATAATCAACGCCTTGACGCGGGTGCGCGAAAGATTGGGAATGGCGTCGGCCAGCATCTTGTCCAGGCGCACGCCGGCCTTGTCCGAAGGCGCCGGAACCGTATAAGTAGAGGGTGCGTCCAATTGCGTCATCGTTCAACAAACCGGAGACGGAGCCATGAAGGGGCTGAAGGTTCTTGTCATCTCACTGGGCGCTTTGATCATGATCGGATTGGGGCTGCTTGGCTATGGTGTATACCAGAAAGCCGCCGACCCGGACACCGCCCTGCTGACGCCGGACGCAAAAGCCCCCTGGCCCGATGCGAAGCCCCCTTGGAAGGAATACCACAAGGGATGGAAACCGCCCGAGCCCTTCGGCGACAAGGACATCGTCCTGCCCGCCGGCTGCCGTGTGGAAAAAGTCATTTCCACCCGGGGACGGCGCCTGTTCCTGCAAGTAGGCCCCAGCGGGCCCCTATGCGAGCGCATCGTCGTCGTCGATGCGGCCAAGGGAACGGTGCTGGGAACGCTCAAAATAAAAACTGGGCCGTGATCACTCTGCCCCGCACCCTGTTGCGCCAAATCGAAAACGCCGCCGAGGCCGCCTACCCGAACGAATGCTGCGGCCTGCTTATCGGTAGCGGCCTGACGGCGACGCGGGTGGCTGAAAGTCCCAACGCCGCCGAGGGAGACAAAACCACCCGCTTCGAGGCGTCCCCCCAACTGCGCTTCGATGTGATGCGCCGGCTTGAGGGAAGCGGCGAGGACATCATCGGCCACTATCACTCCCACCCCGGCCACCCCGCCATCCCGTCAAAACACGACCGGGACATGGCCTTCGAGCCCGGCCTCGTCTGGCTCATCACCTCCGTCATCAACGGCAAAACCGCTGAAACAAGGGCTTACCGGGTGGATGAAGAGAGCAAGGGATTCAAGGAAGCAACTGTTTGCATTCAATAAACTTCCTGGCGTCGATGGCGCCGCCCATGGAATATATATTTTCCGCCGGTCTTCATTAAACAGGCGCCTAGAGCGCTTTCCGGCCAAAACCGGTCATTCTGACGCCATTCGGCGGGCATCCGCTACGTTGCGCCCCCTCGTGCGATGCGCTGCATCGCGCTACGGACCGCGCCTTGCGGACGACCTCTCCGAATAACGTCAGAATGACCGGTTTTGGCCGGAAAGCGCTCTAGCTAAATAATGTTGGACATTCCCGGCAGCATTTGTTGCGCAGGATGATGTAAATTAGGTGTAGGGTTCCAATCCCGGCCAGCAAGCAGAAAAATGAAATATAGGCATAGACCAGGAAAAAATAGACCACGCTAACAATGGCGATAAGCGTCAGGCCGAACAGCCGTATATGCAGATAGGTTGACATCAGTGGCGGCGCGATAAGCAAAAACATGTAAATTGCATAAGTCAGCCAGCGCGGAATGAGGTAATCCAGAAGCATCGTGCCTTCATAGGCCAGAGAGTCCCTGTTAATCGTGACGTTGACCCAGTCAGGATATAGTAAATGCGGGATATAGAGGGCCAGTCCCAGTGCGGTTCCGGCCAAGGCGAAATACAAAAACATATTCTTGCGGCGGCTTTCCGGGGGCTCCAGCACATAGACGCTGAACGGAATCCAGATAGGCCATAATAACCAGGAAAAAAAGATAAACCCCATCGCGCCCAACCAGACCATGGAAGAATCGCCGCCACTCAGCCCCATCCAGACATAACCTTCCATAAATTGCTGAATGCCGGCCATCACCGGCATGAGAGCAATAGGCATATATTTCTTGCTTATTTTCCAGGCCTTCCAACTCGCAAAAGCCCCACCCGCTATCAACGCGCTTCCAGCGGCGAAACTAACGGGTTCGGAAAAACACATAAACGACTCCAAATTATTGGGGGAAGAACGTGGCGCCTCGCATCACCCCGTTCTTAGGGCGATAACTTGACAATGCCAACTCAAATGTTGCGCGTCGGGGTCAAGTGACCCCACTTGACCCGCAACGCCCGTAATTTAGCTGTTGCAGGCCGGAAAGCGCTCTAGACAATGGGGCGCGCTTCAGAGAAACTAATTTTAGGGAGTGAAAAAAACATTCATCACGCGGGATAGAGGCTTGTGAAAGATAGATATTCTGTAATATTTCCGTTTTTCATTGTTTTGCTTATCCAACTACTGGTGGTCGCTTCGGGTTTTAACGATGTCGTCAACGGCCATCTGTACGGTCCCGATTCCTATATGCGCTTGAACCGCGTTTTGGACCTCTGGGAAACCGGCCAATGGTATGACTCGACCATCGAGCGCAGCAACGCGCCCTATGGCGAAGTCATGCACTGGACGCGGCCGTTGGATATGATCCTTGTGGCCGGGGCGTGGATGCTTTCACCGCTCATCGGGTTCAAGTCGGCCCTGTTTTTGTGGGGGGCGATGATCGGCCCCATTCTCGAACTGGCGGCCCTGGCGGCCCTGATATGGGCCGCCAAGCCCATAATGGCGCCTCAGGGCCTCCCCTATCTCGGGTTCCTGTTCATTGCCCAGCCTGGTGTGGTGAGAGATTTCATCATCGGCCGCCCCGATCATCATGGGCTGTTGATCCTGCTGTTCCTTCTCTTCTTCGGCCTGACGGCGCGCATTCTGATTTACCCGTTCAAGTATTCCCGCTGTTATCTGGCGGCGCTTATCGGGGCCGTTTCGATATGGGTCAGCATCGAATCCTTAATCCCCGTCTTCTTGTTTATCGCCGTTCTCGTTATTGCCTGGATCAAGGCCGGAGGGGATTTCGCCCGCAAATGCGCGCACCTTACCCTTGGGTTGTTCGCCGCTTTGGCGTTGGCTCTTGTCGTGGAGGCTCCTCCCCAAGACCTCCAGGTCCAGGTTTTCGACAAAATTTCGATCGTTCATGTAGGAATCGCCGCCGCCTCGGCGCTGGTTTGTTGGGTGTTTTACCGGGTAGGCGAGCTTGGCCCGGTGACGGGCATCCTACGCTATCGCCTGTTCACCGCCGGCGGCGGCCTGTTGGCCATGCTGGCGTTTATCCAGATTTTTTCGCCTGAGTTTTTCTCCGGTCCGATGGTCCATATCGACCCCCTCATACTCACGTCCTACATGGATACGATTGCCGACGGGGCGCCTTTGGTTCGTTCCGTCGAAGAAGCGCCGCTGATGATGTTTTTCTGGCTGGGCCTCGCCTTTTTCGCGGTTCCGTTCTTGCTGTGCGTTATTCGGCGGGAGCGGGATCCCGGGGCTTGGCTTTACGTCCTTGTTGGTCTCGCCGTCTTTATAGCCCTGACCCTTTACCAAAAGCGCTGGGCGGCCTATGCCGAGACCCTCCTCGTCATCCCCAGCGCCCAGTTGCTGGTTGTCCTTATGGACTGGATAAAGCCACGGCTGCGCCAGGTTTTTCACAATGCGGCGAGGGCCTTGCTGGTTACCGCCTTTTCCCTGGGGATTCCCTTTTTTGCTGTCGGCGTCATGACTCCCGACAAGCAGCAGGAGGAGCCTCAAAAGGCTTGGCGCTGCCCATTGGGCGAGGCTTCCGCTTTCCTCTCTCAATTGAAGGGGACGCGGACGATTCTCACTCAAATGTCTTTTGGCTCGGCGCTTGTCTACTCCACGCCGCACCGGGTGGTCTCCTCTGGGTTTCACCGCAACCCCCGGGGCATCCTCGACACCCTGGCGTTTTTCTCGTCGACGGACGGCCGCCGGTCCCGCGGCATAGCTCAGAGGCGCCAAGTGAACTTGGTTCTTGTTTGTTCGGGGCATCCCGAGTCCAAATTGTACGACCCTAAATCTGAGCAGCCGACCTTTTACGGCCGCTTGATCAGCGGCCGTCATCCGAGTTGGCTGCGCCCCGTAACTCTTCCCATGGAGGACAATTCGGACTTCCTTCTTTTCGAGGTGATCAAATAATGTTGATCGCCGCCGGAGTCGATTTGAAGATTTTATGGGAATTGTCAAATTATGTTTCTATCTAGGGGTTATGCCCAGGCGCCGCCTTGAACAGGGAATTAAAGCGTGAAATCACCCGAACGCCACAGCGATTCAAAAACCGGCCATACCGAAGTCAAGACCACCACATGCTATATGTGCGCCTGCCGCTGTGGAATCCGCGTCCACCTCAGGGACGGCGAAGTCCGCCATATAGAGGGCAATCCCGACCATCCCCTGAACCAGGGCGTCATCTGCGCCAAGGGGGCGTCGGGCGTCATGAAGCAGTATTCCCCGGCGCGCCTGCTGTCCCCCTTGAAACGCAAGGAAGACAGCGAACGGGGCGCCGGCGAATTCGAAGCCATCTCCTGGGACGAAGCCTTTTCCATTCTCGAAGACCGCTTGGCCCGCATCCGCTCCACCGATCCCCGGAAGCTGGCCTTCTTTACCGGGCGCGACCAGATGCAGGCCCTGACCAGTCTTTTCGCCAAACAGTTCGGCACCCCCAATTACGCCGCCCACGGTGGTTTTTGTTCGGTCAACATGGCGGCCGGCATGATCTATACAATCGGCGGGTCGTTCTGGGAGTTCGGCGGTCCCGACCTGGAGCGGGCGAAATTATTCGTGATGATCGGCACGGCGGAAGATCATCATTCCAACCCCATGAAAATGGCCCTGGGTAAATTCAAGCGCGACGGCGGCCGGTTTATCGCCATCAATCCGGTGCGCACCGGCTACGCCGCCATCGCCGATGACTGGATCGCCATCAAGCCCGGCACCGATGGGGCGCTGATTCTGGCGCTGATTCATGAAATCATCAAAATTGGTTTGTATGACCGGGATTTCCTGGCGACCTATACCAACGCCCCGGAACTGGTCAACCAGGACACCAACAGCGACAACTTCGGCCTGTTCGTGCGCACCGATATACCGACCCGTGAAGGCTGCGCCGATCCGCAAAACAAAATGTGGTGGGACCGCATCGAAGACGAGGCGGTGGATAACCGCTGGCCCGATGCCGACCCCCGCCTGATGGGCAGCTACACCCTGGACGACGGCACTCCGGTCAAACCCTCATTTCAGTTGCTCAAAGAACGGGTTACCGATTACACCCCGGAATGGGCCGCCGGCATCACCGGGATCAAAGCCGCGACAATCCGCGAGCTGGCCCATGAAATGGGCATCACCGCACGGGACCAGAAGATCGAACTGCCGATCGCCTGGACCGACGCCTGGGGTAAAGAGCACGAAACCGTCACCGGGTCACCGGTCGCTTTTCACGCCATGCGCGGTCTGGCCGCCCATTCAAACGGCTTCCAGACCATCCGGGC